>JANOCH010000254.1:0-6835 GCA_031412015.1 Chitinophagaceae bacterium | reverse complement strand
TGGGCCGGCCAGATAGAAGCCGGGTGTAAGATCTTCGCGCCGAAGTAGGCCAGTTCCGCCGCTTCATCAAAACTTAATTGTTCCACCGGTATTGTTTTTTTCACCACTCGTGGATCATTATTATGCATCCCGTCAATATCGGTCCATATTTCACACACCGTCGCCTTAATAGCAGCCGCTATTAGTGAGGCGCTGTAATCACTTCCTCCTCTTTTCAGGTTATCTACTTCACCTCTTGCATTGCGACAGATATAACCCTGTGTAACAAAAAACTTTTTATCCTTATGCTGTTGCAGCAATTGACCCAATCTTATTTTGATACTGCCGATCTGTGGTTCGTCATAACTGTCAATGGTCATAAACTCAAGCGCCGGTAACAACGCATGACCAATTCCCTGTTCTTCGAGGTAGGTGGAAAACAATTTAGTAGACAACAACTCGCCCTGCGCCAGTATGTCCTTACTCAGGGCTTCACTAAAAGATATTTTCAGGATGATATTTAAGAATTCAAAGTGTTCGGCCAATATGCCTTTTGCTTTGGCCAATGTATCCGGCTTCTTCAACAAGTCGGCGATGAATGACAGGTAATGCGCTTCCAATGTATCAATGGCTTGCTTCGCGCCATTACGGTCTCCTTTGGCGATATGATCACCTATTGATACCAATGCATTGGTAGTACCTGACAATGCGGACAATACCACGATAACCGGTTCGGCTTCTTTCGTTACCAGCGAAACGATCTGGCGCATACGTTCTGGCTTACCCACACTCGTGCCACCAAACTTCATTACTTTCATTTGACCCCCCTCCCTTGATTTATTCTGATTTAAAAATTGAGGCAGTAAAGATAACCGTCAATTGAATAAGATTTGATGGTGATATCAAATTATGTTACCAGCGCCCGGTCCGTCTTTTGCATTCTGTTGCGTCACGCCGGATAAATATCGTGACCAGTATGTTCAGGGACTTCCAGAGCTAACATCAGTTTGCGTTAGCATTTGACGGCATTAGTTACAATTCAACTCCGAATTTATTCCCAACATCTTTCAGATCTTTTACCACGGTATCCAGTAATGAAATACCATTTTGCAATCGCTCCACCTCCATTTCTCTTTCCTGATCACCTGGCACCAATACTTTTTCTTCGCCGGGAATTGTTTTGCAGGAACGAAACCCCTGTATCCAATGATCCATATCTTTCTTGAATTCGCCGGCAGGCCGGAATGCATCTATCCGCATCGCTCCTAAAAAATGACCAATACCTTTTCCGGGTTGTTGAGCAGGCATGGGGATATAAGCAGGGAATGGCGGCACCCAGGGTGCGTAGTTGGCCCCGCTTAATAAACCAGAAAAAATATCGACGATCGCTCCAAGCGCATATCCTTTATGACTTCCGTGATCACGGTCACCACCTAATGGTAATAAAGCTCCGCCCTTCTTCAATATATGCGGATCATTGGAAGGATTACCATCTTTATCCTGTACCCAGCCATCCGGTGTTTCTAAATTTTTCCGTTGCAAAATTTCCAACTTTCCGTTAGCAGCCGTAGTTGTTGCAAGGTCAGCCACAAAGGGAGGTTCAGTAGCTGCGGGTGCTGCTACGCAAATAGGATTGGTGCCAAGCATTTTGTCAATAGAAAAAGTTGGCGCTACCAATGGACTGGCATTGGTCATAGCGATACCCATCATATCATATGGCAAGGCCATCATAGCATGATGCGCTGCGATGCCAAAATGATTACTGTTTTGTACACTCACCCAACCAGTACCTACTTGCTTTGCTTTCTCCATAGCTATCTGCATGGCGAATGGCGCTACCACTAAACCTAAGCCACTATCACCATCCACCACTGCTGTCGATGGAGTTTCATGAATGACTTTGATCACCGGGGTAGCATTTACCCGTTTCGCTTCCCAAAGTCGTACATAACCACTGAGTCTCGCTACGCCATGTGAATCCACCCCGCGAAGATCTGCTGACAACAATGATCGTGTAGCCGTATCAGCATGCTCTTCGGAACAACCGATCTTTTGAAAAACAGTTTTCGTGAAGTTAAATAACTGCTGATAAGAAAAATTTTGTTCCGCCATGCGGCAAATATACCCCAAAGCCTTAAAGAGGTTTCTGAAAATAATGCTAACCCAGAGCGCCAAAAATCTTTACAAAGTCAATTTTCAAAAGCGCCAAACATATCCACTTGCTTCCGGTTGAAAACATCCGCTAGTTTATCCAATAAAACAGCTAACTGTCTTTTCGTAATAGGCCGATCGGCTTCATAATTTTTTAAACCCGCCTGCTCCCATTTTTTCTTCTGTTTTTCCTGCACATCCCTGGCGTCTGTTGGTATAGTTTTTTTGGTGCGTTTTCCTCGAAGATGAAAAAAATCAATAAACGACAAAGCTGATGATATGGTCAATATTGAATCTGTTGAAAATGATTTAATGCCTGGATAATATTCCAAGAAATTGCTGGTAAACTCATCCTGACCAATCGTACTATCCGGGTAAAAAAAATTTTTGTTCGCCCAGTTCTCTGATTTCCCAACTCCTTTCAAAATACCCGTCACACCGACCCTTTGTATCTGCTCCCAATTTGGATCATCAGGCTTTACATCTGCAAAAGGCATCAAATAACATTGAGCTTTTAATAGCTCTGCCTGCACTGTTCTTACCGCAACGTCCCTTGGCTTCTTTCCCTGTTTTATACTCGTTGCTGCCAACACTCCTGCGGCCTGCCCGGTGAGCAAAACTACAGGCTGTAGTCTTGTTGTTCCATTGACAATATTCGTTACCGAAATTCCTTTTTCACAAACGATGAATCCTTCAACTTTTTCAGGTATCAAACAGCCCATTGGTATAGTAAACGAGGGTATCGGCGGAAATTCCAAAGCCGGCAGCTTACCGGGGTACTGCGCATGATGATGATCAACGGGGTAATCGCCTACGCTTATTCCTGTTCTGTATAAAGTATGTGCGTAGGGGATTTTGATATGATTGATATTCATCCTTATTAACCCTTTCATTCTTCTTGCCTCCCGGTTGTAAGGAATCAATGCAAGGCCATTATCTAATTCATCATCGGCGAGACCAATATTCTTCATTCCCAATTCAGTCTGTATAAAATAAATAAAGCCGAGCGTTTGTTGCCTTGCTTGCTCGTAGCTCGTAGCTCTCTGCCCGTAGGTTTGCTCAACTGCATTAACATAATAATCATTACCATTCAGCGGCCAGTTCAGCATGTACTTATCATGTGTGACTCCCGCTGATCTTGGTAGTTTCCCATACTCCAGCATTTTTATTTTATCGCCGTTCCATGATTTGCCTTCGCAGGGAGCATCAGTACAACAGCAATAATATTTGTTGGATTCATAGTTCCTTGGTTTGTCAATTGTTTTATCAACATTCGCCCCATAATCCTTTAATATAGCCGCCCAGGTCAAGTCCTGAATGATATCATTTTTTTCTATCGCTTCCTTTTCGCCGCTTACTGCCGGATCATCCATTCCCAGGTTATACCCCGCCCCTGCTGCGGCTAACACATCGCCCAGTTCAGTAGCATCAATGATGATTTTTGCTTTGATATTTAAAGAACTCTTGTCATTTTTTTGGGTGGAAAGAAATCGTGCCGCTGTTACCTTGTTGGCTTTCTTTTGTATTTTATCAAAATCATACCGAAAAAAAATGGTAAGGTTTTTTTCCTTGGCAGCCCATGCCTTGAAAATACTATCTCCCACATGAGGTTCAAAATTGGTATTACTTACCCAACCCGTATTCAACCTGCTTACTCCATAATGATGGTAAAGTGCCTGCCGGAATTCTTCCCAAATACCAGAGGACAGTTGATCATTCCCGTCCGTACAACTGACGCCCGCGGCAGTCAACATACCACCCAGCATAGACGTCGGCTCTATCAAAATCGTTTTTACTCCCATCCTGGCTGCCTGTATAGCGGCCGCTGTGCCACCAGTTCCACCACCTATTACCAAAAGGTCGGTCTTTATAGTTTTGGCTTGTCCAAATGAAAAGAACGAAGGCAAAGAAACTATGATCAATAAAAAGCATTTCATATTTTGAAGTTACTGCATTCGGTATTTATAATAAAAATGTCCCGGCAAGCCGGGACATCAACAAAATCATTCATAAAAAAATCAAGAATTAAAATGGAAGATCATCTATTGGTTCAGTGATCTCACTCGCTGAAGGAACATTACTGGTTTGATAGGACCCTGAAGATGCCGCACCACTGTAAGCAGGAGTGCTGCCACCTGATTCACCTTTACCACCCAATAATTGTACTTCTCTCACTCTAAGAGATAAAGAAGCGCCGCCGGTACCATCCTGGCGGGTAAAACTTCTTACTTCAGGAGTACCTTCCACAAAAACCTGTTTACCTTTTGTCAGGTACGGTGAAATAGCGGTACGATCAGTCCAGTAGGCGCAATCAACCCAGGTTGTTTTTTCCTGGCTATTGCCCTGGCTGTCTTTATACTTTTCAGTATGTGCTACTGTGAAGTTGATAACGTTTTTACCATTCACAGCGTTAACCACGCAGTCTTTGCCGAGGTTTCCGATAACTTGCATTTTAATCATAGTGCTCAATTTTAAAGTTTACGTAATAAAGCGGCAAGTTAGCACTAATTCCATAGCCGTCGCACGTACTTATGTTGAGTTTTTTTAGTTTACCCGGCTTGTGAATAAAATGTGCGAACTGCCGCTTTGTTACTATTATGCAAGCAAGATCACAACTTTTTATATTCTTCCAAGAGGAAAAACACCAAAATATTATGTTTTTTTCCTTGTGTTGATGCATGCTGTTTCTTTATACTTCAGAGACAGATACATTCAATAAAACAACAGTAAATAAATCAATTATTACTCCGTCCTACCACTTGCCGCATCAATAATTCTTCCGAAGAAAATGGCGTTCATAAACAGTTTGGTTCCTCCCAGCCAGAAGGCGCGGAAATTGGGATTATCCGCGATATTGATCACTCTTCCGCTACCAACCGTATTAACGATAACAGCTGCGGAATTTTTAATAGCGTCTCCGTTTTCCTTACTTACCCATCCGCTTTGCAACGGCTTGCTTCCATAATAAAAAGGAGTAGCATAAGGGTTTTTGCTTTTCTCCATAAATACTTTGTTGGCCTTAAACAAGCTGATCGTTCTTTGATTATAACCATAAGCAAGTGGGCTGGTCAGATCAGCTTCCGCACCAAAGATGGCGCCGCTTACTTGCTGCGCACCATCGACCTGTTCCCTGTCAACATAAGTTAATTGTTGCGTACTGTCTGTTGGCGATTTTGGTTTTTTAAATGAAACGGTACTGATACCATTTTGTGCCGCCCAGTTCACCGCCTCTTCTGTTAATATCAATACACCCCCACCTTGCACCCATGTTTTTAGTTTGTCTTTGTTGATATCGGGATAATTTCCACCGACCATGATCAGCGTATTGTATTTATCAATATCAGCACGATTGAATACCGCTGGCTCCAGGTGTGCGGCCGGAATATTCATACGCTGATCCAAAAGATGCCACACTTCTCCTGCATCTATTGCGTTAACGCCAGTCCCTGTGATCATAGCAATCTTTGGTTGTTTAACCACGGCGAATTTGCTGCTGCCAAGATCACTACCACTTATCACATTACCGCCGGCTAATGCGTAAACAAATAGATAATTTTTTTCAGCCACTTCCTTTATAATGGCTGATAATTTCTCGGGAGAAATGGTTTGCAGCTTAACAGGAACCAGCATCGTTCCATAGTCAAACTTTTTAGTTGTCTCTCCAAATGCGATTTCAAATTTATTGGTTGCACACTTTACCAGCACACCTGCCTTCTGTAATTCATACAAAGCACGGGGAGCATATAACTCATCCCATTCAAACAAATAGGCGTAGTCCGATCTATTAACAATTACTTCTTGCTGCCATTGGGGAACCTCTGCTATCTTATCTCCCAACAGGCCTGTTTTAAATTGTGTAGTTTTGAGTTCCCCGGAAGGCAAACCGAAAGCCAGGGGCATTGTCCACGCAGTGATATCATAAAACAAACTGTCTTTATAATTCAACGTTTTCTCAAAGATCGTTTTGATAAGACGGTATTGCGGTTGATTGGCAGGAACAACAAAAGAGCCTGAAGATTTAAATTCATTTCCATCAACTGTTGTATTAGCCTTCAAACCATATACTTCAATTTGGTGACGTAATAACATTTCAATAAACTTCGCCGTTTTTGCTTTATCATTATCATCGCCGAAAACATACGCTTTAACAGAAGCGGCCGCAGATTCCGTCATAGCTGTTTTATAAAAATCTCTTTGCCATTGCAAAAATTCTTTACGCAATGCTTTCGCTCCTTCCAGGGTAGATAGCGCAGCAGTAAACTGGTTTTTGATCGTAAACGGGAAACTCAACAAACCGTTCGCTGTTTCCTGCAAATGTCCCCTTGAAGACGCCTGCTCGAATAAAATACCAATGGCTCCATTGATGTCAGGATAAGTTGATCCTTTGCCATAATAGAAATCATCATAGTTCTCTTTAGTAAAATACAAAGAGCCGATACGATCTAAGAATGCCGCATGAAATTTCCCCAGTTTCGCTGTTAGCTCCTGGTTTTTATCCGGTGTCAATGGATTGACTCTTGAAGGAACACCAGGCTGAAAAAAGAAAGTAGCATTGCTTCCCTGCTCATGATGATCCGTTAAAATATTCGGCTTCCACTGATGAAACCATTTTAACCGGTTCTGGCTTTCCACGTGTACTGCCGGCAACCAGTCGCGGTTCAGGTCAAACCAGTAATGATTAAAACGACCACCGGGCCATACTTCA
>JANOCH010000253.1:0-2178 GCA_031412015.1 Chitinophagaceae bacterium | reverse complement strand
GCTCCTTATAAAATTGTGGATAATACCGTTTTCATTCTTCGCCCCGGCCAGGTACACCGGCTTGAATTGAAAGCGGGTTGTAGCGGCTACCTGGTTGAATTCAATACTGAATTTTATCATCCCACAGACAAGTCATCAAGCCAGCGCTTAAGAAAGGCAAGTAATAAGAACTATTGCTCGCCGGAACCAAGCCGGTTTAATAAACTACAAGCCATACTAACTTCCATTTTCCGGGAGTATACAGACAGGGAAGAGGGTTTCCATGAAGTGATAAAAGCAAGCCTGGACATTTTCTTTATCGGGTTGGTAAGGCAGAGTCCGAATCCCAAAGGACACGCAACAGTTGACAATCCATACACACAGGAGCGCTTTGAGGAATTTTTAGCATTGCTCGATAAACATATTGCCACCCAAAAGCAGGTGTCGCACTATACCGCCCTGATGAACGTCTCACCCTACCAACTTAATGAAATAACTAAAACATCTATGGGCAAAACAGCTTCCGAACTGATCAATGAACATATTATCCTGGAGGCAAAAAGATACCTGCTGGCTACAACCAATCAAATAAAAGATATCGCCGACCAACTCGGTTATGAAGATCCGTCTTATTTTATACGATTTTTCAGGAAACACACCGGGTATTCACCCGAAGCATTCAGGCATCATTTCGTATAGATCCTGCACAACTACATCATTGTCCTATCCCGTAGCTTATCGCTGAAATTACTTTTGCGTAAATAAACTTTTAAAATTTACAATAAATGAAAATTATCATCGTAGGTGCATCCGGTACTATGGGAAAATACCTGACAAGTGTATTTAAAAAAGATCATGAAGTTATTACGGCCGCTACGGGAAACTGTGATGTGCAGGTAGATATTACGTCGACGGAATCCATTGAGAACATGTACAAAAAGGCTGGCCCATTTGATGCCCTGATCTCTACAGCGGGCCCCACATATGTAGGTCCGTGGAAAAAAATGACCGACAAAGAATTTAGAAAAGGGGTAAAAGGAAAAATGATGGGCCAGGTTAATTTGGTACTGATCGGGCAACATTATATTAATCCTGAAGGTTCATTTACGTTGATCACCGGTGCACTAACGCATGAACCGCAATTGAACTTCGCCAACGCTTCTGCCGCCAACGGAGCTGTTGAAGCATTTGTTCGGGCTGCGGCTATAGAGTTGGAGAAAGGTATTCGCATTAATGCAGTGAGCCCCACCGTTATTGAGAATTCTCCCCAATATTTTCCCTTTTTTCCGGGAGAGATTCCGGTTACCATGCAACAACTGGAATACGGTTTTCGCAAAAGTGTATTCGGAGCGAACACAGGACAGGTGATAAAACCTTATTGATCCTTATCCGTAGCGATACCAGCATCTGCGGGTCATTGGCCGTAATGATAATGTCTAAAGGTTACATTTGAATCGCAGCATGATGAGTATAAAAATAGTTGAGGCTTCCAGTATTTGCCAATACCTTCATCAGTCCTTTTTCGATGGGTTGGGTACCGGGAAAATAGTTATAATATCGCATGTTGTTAAGCCGTGAACTTTTCGGTATCCCTTGCTACTTGATAACAAAATGCATCGTTATGAAGAGATCAATCTTAATTATCATACTAATTGTCGTTTTTTTATTCAGCAGGCAAGAAACGTTTGCTCAACCCTGTGGCACGCGCCAACTAGATCCGAGGATAGCGGCCTTCTTAAAAATAATAGGCTACCAGGATCTGAGCATTGAACAATTGCGTTCACTGCCTATCGAACAAATTAAGTTTGCAGGCGGACCTCCGGTAATACCGTATCCAAAGGAGGATGTAACACGCATTAAAATAACTGGGGACAGCATCCCTGTCTTAACTTTCAACCCGGCTCATGCACAAGATCTCCCGATCTTAATCAATTATCATGGCGGTGGTTTTATTTCGCCTTTGGTGAAAGGATTGGAACATTCACTTTGGCTGGAGGCCAAAACATATGGAGCCATTGTTTTCGCCATTGATTACCGGGTTGCACCAGAAAGCAAATTTCCGGCTGCTGTAAACGACAGCTACAATGCTTTTAAATGGATCGCGGAACATGGCGGTGAATTCGGAGGCGATACAAGCCGAATAGTGCTAATGGGTAATAGTGCCGGAGCAAATTTAGTTGCCGTGGTCACACAAAAAGC
>JANOCH010000252.1:0-10423 GCA_031412015.1 Chitinophagaceae bacterium | reverse complement strand
ACTTTCATTGGCTCGGGGCATAGCCGTTTCATCCGGGGTAATTATTATCCCAGCTTCGGGCGGGGTTTCACCTTTCGGGATATTTTCCGCTGGTTGTTCTGGTCTTTTGTTTTTATTTTCTTCCATCGTTTTGTACCGGCGATACTCGTTGATAAAAGCGGCTTGGGGAAATCCTTTAAAACTGACTCATACTTTCTGGTAGTTTCAAGGGGCGAAGAAAGTCTGGAGAGGAAGACGGAATTACAGTGTTTTCTAAATATAAGTAAAACTGCGAGCCAACCTGGGAAATCAATAGGGATTAACTACGGTTCTACACTATTTACTTCGAGCCAATATCCATCAGGGTCCTGGAAAAAAATTTGTTTAATTCCATCGGCCCGTATGTTGACGGTATTGGGTTTGCCCGGCCAATCAGCATAAGGAATTTTCAACAGGTCAAGCCTTTTGACAAAGGCGTCAAAACCTGCGGTTGCCAATCCAAGGTGCAATGCTTTATTGGCCGTCACCTTTTCTTTTATTACAGAAATGAGATGAAGTTCTCTCCCATCCCCCAATACAAACCAGCGGATGCCTTCTATTTTAGAACGATTGGTTATTTCAGGCAAGCCGAACACTTTGCTATAAAATTCAGCGGAGCGGTTCACCTCTTTTACAGACAGGGCCAGGTGATTGACAGAAAATCTAAATGACACACTGTCCTGTGCCTGTAAGAAGCCTGCCAATAAAAGGGCAAGGCCGAGTTGTACAATTTTTTTCATGTCGTTTTAATTTTAACAGCAATTGCGATTTTTTACGCAATGTTTCTTTATTTCTCTTTTTTGAAAAACCTTTGGCTATTCATTTAATTAAATCCAACCTTTCCTTTCACCGAATCAAACAATTTCTTTGAGGTATAACCAACTCCTGATTTAAACACATACAATACCTTACGAAGGTCACTGATGTTTTTGGACGGGTCTCCATCAATAATCAACAGGTCAGCAGATTTGCCTGTTTCGATAGTGCCAATTGTTTTATCAAATCCTAAAGCCATAGCGCCATTTAATGTAGCAATTTTTATAGCTTCCAAAGGCGTAAACCCGCCAGCTTCTACCAATAATTCTATTGCCCGCCAGTTACCATAGCCTGCTAACGTCCCCCCGGCTCCTGTTGGGTCTGTACCTACCGTAAGTAAGCCACCCATATCATAAAACAGTTTTTCCATTTTTGCGCCCGTCACAAAAGCTTTATCCCAGTCCGTGGAACCTGCCACTGATTTAACGGATACAAACCGCTGCAGGTAAAAATTCCTGGCATCTGGCGACATTGCATTCATTGCTTCACCATCCGGTCTTGGTTGAGTAGTGGTAAATCCTTCAAAGACGGCTAATGATGATGTGATCCCGGTCTTTTTATTGATTAAAAATTGCATGAATTGTTTCACACTGTCACTTTGGATATCCAGGTTGCCCAATGCTTTAATGGCAGCACCACTACCAGGGGCTTCATTTTCCTTTTTATCAATAACAAAATCTGTACTGGCAAGAAAACCATGCTCTAAATTATCTATACCTAATACGGCAGCTTCACGGTAAGTAACAATATCCAGGTGGCCGGTGATTTTCAGTTTTCTTTTGTGCGCTACATCAATGGCTGCTTCCAGTGCAGGCTTATCTATTCCCATATACGCTTTAAAAGAAGTAAAACCCTGGTCGGCCCAATAGTTTACAAACGCTGCCGCTTCTTCCGGTGTTTTGTTTTCCTTCATCTGCGGAAAACGGGATGACTTTCCTTCAATATACGGAGCCGTCAGTTCAATAGAAGGGCCGGGCAATAAACCAAGGTCAATGTCTTTCTTTATCCGGAGGTCGGAATAGGGTTCAATGCTTCCACAAGTCCTGATAGTGGTAGCACCTGCCGCCAGGTACAAACGCGGGAAACTAAATGGCAATTGTTTTAAGTTGGGATAGCGTGTGTCTATATCATGTGCTGATATATACATATGCTCATGCAGCATGACCAAACCCGGCATTATCGATTTGCCATTCAAATCAATGATAATGGCTCCTTTTGGGATGAGCGCTTTTGCATCATCACCCACCCAATCAATTTTACCCTTACTGATAATAACTGTTTGGTGGGCTTTGGCGGCATTTCCTTTTCCATCAATCAACAATCCATTCTTAAATACTGTAATCGAGTCGTTGTACTCTATATATTTTTTTATTTCGTCGCTAAATTTTATTTGTGGATAAGCAGTAGCCGCCAGGAAGCAGGCGAGGATAAGAAAGATCGATACTTTTCTCATAAACGCAGTATTTATTCTAATTCCGTTTTATCAATGATGAATGCAGCACTTTGATTTTCCATCGATCTTTCTCTTTTACCAACACCACTGTTTCCATCCATTGGATAATCCTTTGTTTGCCATTACTGGTTATTTCCGACTGGAGATTATAAGTGGTCCATGCCGTGTTTTTGTTAAGTGTTGTATTAATAAAATCAAAGGTATTGACCCGTTTAAAATCAGTTGCGGTGTTTAATACAATTGCTTTAGTGATCAGCGTATCGATGTTCCAAACCTGGCCATACTCATATAAGGTTACATTGTCAGCACAATATAATTTTAAACTCGCCGAATCCCGGTTAGACAACGCATCAAAAACTTTTACAACCGTTTGCTGTACCGCATGCTGGCTTTTTGTTAATGACGGTTGTGCCTGCAATAGTCCTGTAAATGAAAATGTAATCAGAACCAGTTTAATAATTTTCATTTCTTAGTATATACATTTTCTGATTTATATCTTCTGCTCTCACCCGAAACCCGAATACAATAAGCTGAATACCGGGAAGTCATATCAAAAAAATTTCCCGGTATTCAGCAACTTCAGCCCATAATAAATGCGTATTATTTTTCCTTTACATCATCATTACCAATATCCCTTACGCACATATATTTTCCGTCACGCTTTTGCCATACAGCCATATACTTTCCCGTGTAAGTCACCTTACCCGAAGCATCCTTGACGGTTGTTTTACCAGCCTCAGTAACCGTGTTTTCGTCGCCAAAAACATCCAGCACTTCATAAGAAACAGTCGCCCCCTTGGCTCTTTTGGCCAGGCCTTCTTCAAGATCCTTGTGAATGGCGGCTTTGCCTACTGCCATCGGTTTATTATTACTCATACTCACCGCATCGTCAGCATAAAAAGCCGCCAATGCATTTGCATCACGGGCATTGTCGGCAGCGGCCCATGCGTTTTCAAGAGTTTGTATATCCGCTTTTATTGCGGCCAGGTCTGCCTTTGCGGCCACCGGTACAGCAGCTTCGGTTGCCTTGTTTGCTGTTTCTGCTTTGTCGGCGGCGTTGTTATTACACCCGATGGCTAAACAGGAGAAAGCAACACATACTGTTGCAAATTTGAAATGATTCATTTTTTTTGATTTTATAAGTGACTAAAATTGAAACAACCGTTACAAATGCAAGTCGCGAAAAAAGGTTTTAGCTGCCGGGCTTTCCCTTATTTGGACTTATGAACTTCTAATTCAATCTCTATCATAAACTCAGGCAAAGCCAGTTCTTTTACACCCAGCCACGAGCCCGTGGGAAATTGCTTTTTGTAAATAGTATTTCGGTAACCCGACTGTTTAAGAAACTCGGGCATGTTGGTAGTAAACACATTCTCCACCACCACATCATCAAACGTGCAGCCGTAATGTTTCAACACTTTATCGAGGTCGGAATAGCAATTTTTCATTTGTTGTAAAAGATCGCCCTTGGCAGTAGGCGTTCCGGCATCATCCATACTGACAGCTCCGGAGATCTTGATATCGTTGCCAATTTTTACCGCATGAGAATAGCCGTAGGCTTTTTCTGTCTCGGGACGTAAAAGAAAATACTCAGGTGTTTCAACCACTTCCGGTTTGGCCGTTGTTTCTGTTGTCGCTTCTTTGGATGTGTCTGCGTTATTGCAACTGATAATTAATAAAGAACCCATCACGAGGTATGTTGCCAATGAAAATAACTTCGTCATCATTTGAAAATTTAGATTGAATGATCGCTTTTATTTATTTACCAGGAATAAGTTACTATAATCTGCTTAAAGACCAATTCGATTTTATATACCGCTAATCGATCTGTTCTGCGTCTTCTAAAAAATTAACGCCGGTTACAAAATAATTTTGCGGGTCATACGGTATTGGTAAATCAGCCTGCCAATGCCGGTATTTGATTTACGGAATCTTTCTGTTCCAGGTCTTCCACCCGTTTTACATGCTGCCTGATGTGCACGAACTGAATGATCACCCATGCCAGGGCGATCATTATCGAAAATAGAAAGAGGGTATATTCCCAACTGAGCTGATTCCTTACCGGACCTATCAGTTTCGCCCCGGCGATGCGACCGAGATTGGCAATTGTCATGTACAAGGTAAACTGGCTGGCAGAAACTTTTTTCCAGCAGCATTGCATGGCCGTAGCAAATACACCGATGCTCGTAAAAACAAAGAGTACCTGGTAAACGATCATAAAACCGCTGATAAACCAGGCATTGATCCAATACATTTTTAAAAAAGCCAGGCTTGCAGCCAATGCTATCAGCACGAAAAAATAAATATTCAACATCCGGATCTTTCCGAATCTATCTAACAACATTCCACCAATGAGCATACCGCCAATACCTCCAATTAAAGTGGCGGTAGCATAGAATTGTGAATAGGCCTGGTCGGTCCAGCCAAGAGCCTGTACAGTAAAAATGGGGATCAATGTATCCATATAATTAAATGACCCCTGTGTAATAAATGCGATAACGGCGAACCTCAGGCTATTGCGTAAACTAAATACCCTGTACAAAGAATTGAAGATGACGGACCAACTGGTTAGCTGCATTTTTTTTGTTTCGGCAGATGCAACACCAGTCGTCCAGGGTAATAATTTTTCACCCGGCCTTTCTCTTAAACATAGTGGCACTATCATGATCAGGCAAACAAACACAGACAGCATAAGAATGGCTGATGAAAAACCATATTTGTTGAGTAACCAGCTACCCAATGCCAGGGATGCGGAAGTACCTATGATCTTTGATCCCCACATAAGACCATTGGCTCTTGCTTGTTGGTTGATCGGTACTATATCAATGGCCATACCATCGGTGGCTACATCCTGGAAGGCACCAAAAAACCCGACCGCAAAACCTGCTGCCATAAACAGGTTTAAGTTATTCAACGGATCAGGCACAAAAGCCATGGCGATAAAACTTGCCATTAATCCTAATTGACCGAAAAGCACCCAGGGTCTACGGCGCCCCATGGGCAAATACGTAAACCTGTCCATTAACGGAGCAACGACAATCTTAAAACTCCAGGGAAGTCCGACGGCAGCAACAAAACTGCCAATCTCTCCCGGCGTTTTACCATTCATGGCCATCCATGCCGGAATGCCAAAAAAGGCCATGCCCTCCGGGATGCCCTGTGCTATATACAAAGCGATAAAATTGAAATACCTTAAAAAAGTATTCTCAGAAAGAGCCGGCAATGGCTTGCTTTGTTTTAGCGGAATGCTGATCGTTCCCTTCATCTCAATTATTTATTTGTCTTAATTAATTTCCCGGTGTTTAAGCTGCCGGCCAATTATCATTCGCGGAGCTGGAACATAAATTCGGTTTTAATACTTAAGATCAGTTCAACGCAACATTCACTTCAGGTGCTTCTTTTGGAATGGATTTCTTCCTGAAAGCTGGTTTTTGCAAATAACTTACCCTCCGCCATAGCCATTCAAGGGGACCGAATTCAAAATATTTTAACCAGATAGGCGATATAATCAATTGAAAAATCCAGATGGAGAACACGACGTATAATAATTCGTAGCGTTGCAATTTACCAAACAAACCAAAACCAACACCTGTAAAAACGATCATACAGATAATGGAATGCATAATATAATTGGTAAGCGCCATTTGCCCTACAGCGGCCAGCCTTCTTTTTAACCAGATTAATACAGGTGCTTTCACCAGTATCATAATAGCCCCAATATGTCCTATGGAAACAGCTAACCTTCCCAGGTAATAAGTGACATCCGCTTTTGAAAACGACAACAAAGAAAAGTTTCCTTTCAGAATGCTTTGTAATTCGTAGTAGTTAATAGCAAGCCCAACAGTATAGCCGGTTGCCAACATTAGGCCGTAAAACTTATAGGATCTTTTCGCCGACAAAATATTTAATTTAAAAAAGGCGATCCCTATAAGCATCATGCTCAAAATATCCCATACATCCCATTCATAAAACCAAATGGTATCCGATTTCATGTTCTTTGGGGCAAGGTGTTTTACAATGCTAAAATAACTGCCGCCCATCTTTTCATTGTATTCCTTTATATAGGCCGGAGATTTGTTCTTTTCGATCTTTGCCCAGGTATCCAGTGCGGTCTGTTCATCATCGTTTAAGGGCTGGCTTGCTGCTTTTCGATTTTCGGCCATGGCTACATTTTCTATTAGCTTTACATTGCTTTTGTAGTTCACCCAATTCCATAAAGTGCCTATACTAACGAGAAACAACGCAATAAGTATTAATTTTTTTGGCGCCATATTTTTAAATGAATAAACCAGGAAACCCATCAGTGCATAATCATATAATATTTCACCGGTCCACAAAAGGAGATAGCCATGTACCAAACCAAAAAAAAGCAACCACATCAGTCTTCTGAAATAAATATCCGGCCCGGCTATTCCGGCTTCCCTGTCCTGGCTGCGTTTGATCAGGATGAACATACCCACGCCAAATAACAGTGAGAACAAACCACGCATTGTACCTTCAAAAAACAGGTTGGTTGTAATCCAGGTATAAAGATTCAGTCCTTCGGAACCACCTGCAACAGTAGGGTTGTTATATGCATTTGCCAGACCAAACCCATTTATGTTCATCAATAAGATGCCGAGCAGAACGATACCGCGCATCACGTCAAGGGCTTTAATCCGTTCAGTTGTTTTAACAGAGTTGATATTGATCGTACTATTTTGCATGCTAGTTTATTAGGTATTATGTCTGTATATTAAATGGGTTCGTTTGCAGACCCTTAATTTTTTACCGCATCGGAAAACTGTTTAGTGTCGGCATACTGCTGAAATTTTATCATTTTCCCGTCTTTCACCCACCACACATGAGCAAACTGTGCTTTTATGTCCTTGCCGGATTGTTTGTGCTTTCCGGTATAATAGCCAGTAACCAATATCATATCATTTTGCACGGGAAAGAATTGCTTCTCCGTCAATGAAAAATTATCCCAGTCAGCGCCGATGCGGGCAAATACACCATTCAGCACGGCATCTTTTCCGATATACGGATTCTTATCAGCGTAAGGAAAATTCTCGGCTTCGTTCCATACGATGTTGGCATCCATACCGGCAAGAACCGTGGGGATATCCGCTTTCGCAAATGCCTCATACAAAGATTTTGCTAATGCGATGTTGTCCGTCGCCTTAGATTTCAATTCGACCTGGATCACCTCGATGGCTTTATTGCCGATCTTTGGTAAATGCTGGCCCGCAGGTGTCAGGGCGACATCACCTGCTTTTGCTTCTGTCTTCATAGTCGAGCCATCGGCCAGTTTAAATTCACCTTTTATATCGGTCATAAACACTACGGCGCTTTCCGGGTGAAAATGCATAACGGATTTTTCTCCGGCGTTGTATTTGATCCGCAGCACCCGTACATCATTATTCTCCGCTACTACTTTATAGTGTTTAGAATCTACCTGTACAGGATCCTGCGCCAGTAGCGTTGAGGCTGACAGGCAGCAGGCAAATGCAGTGACCGGAATGGCTAAAAAATTATTTTTCTTCATACTGGTGTTATTAAGAATTAAAAAAACGTTTGTAACAAAATGTAGAGAGATGTTGAAACAACCCTCGCAGACCTTGTAGTACGGTCAACATGAGAAAAAAATTTACCTTATTTCGAACTTAAGTCGGCACGCATAAAAAGTAATTCGCTCCAGGCATCGTTAGTGTATTCCCTTATTACATCAAGGTACTCTTCATACGAACCCTCTCCGTGAACGCCTTCGTAGGTTGTTTTAAAAGGCTTACGAAAACCCGTTGCTCTTTCCTTAAGACCTTGCTTGTACCTTGTTACTACGGTATATTGGGCAGGCCCCGATGAACTTGAAGCATAAACAGCCACGGTAGAGCCTTCAGCCGTCCAGGCTGCTTTTAGCTTTTTTATGACGCCTGTAATTTTATTGTTCCAGCCAAATTTGGGATAAACATGCGTAATATTGATTTTATCTGAAAAATCTCCCAATGCCACGGTACTGAGTGAATCCTGGTATACAAAATAACCAGCTGATGCCTTTTCCGTTAAATAAATAGCCACGCTTTTGTTCCAGTCAATGTTGTGCTCGTCTCCCATATTACCTCTTGAGTCAAGTGCTTCCCAGCTTGTCGGGCCCTCGGTAATTTGGTAACCACCAAAATCTGGCCCTGATTGAATTTCAAACACACGCCATTTAGCATCACCCGTGTGATACTTCTTGGCATGGGCCGCTACCGCTTTTTCAAATTCAAGCACTTTGTCAACTTTTGGAAATACCCGGTTCGTGGAAACCACATTCTTGGTTTGGCTTATACCGATCAATGGCAAAATCGTGCAAAGAAGAATAAACATCTTTGTCTTAAAACGGAAGTTGTTGTTCATGTTAATTTGATTTACTCGTTAAAAAAATAATTTGATTTATAAGAGGGGCTCTATCAAACACCCATTTTTACTTTGCCTTCCCGCTTTCCAGCATATTTTTACCGGTGGCTTTTATTATCACACTCCTGTCATAGTACGTAACGTAGCGATCTATCTTTTTTTGATCATTGAAATGAACGGCAAAATTCATTCGCAGGGCCACTGGTTTTCCCCCGAATACCATATTGTTTGAGAAATAAACAAAGTCATAATTACCCGTCTGGGCGCCGCCTTTAGGCTGGGCTGTTACATTCAGTGGGAAATGATTTAACTCGGTTATGGTCATGGATTCAATACCGGATTTTTCCTTCCAGCTTTTCCACCAGGCCAGTACAGCAGCTTTGCCTTCCAGCCTGGTACGGGTATCTACATCTCCGTCAGGGAAAGAATAAATGATATTATCCGCCAGCATATCCGCCCATGCATCATATTCGAATTTTGCAAAGAGGCTTAGCGCTTTTTCGCTTAGTTCTGAATACTCAATTGGCGCAATACTGAAATTGGGATTGGTAACGGCTGCGGGTGTGGCACCGGCTATTTCTTCTTTTGCTGTAGTCTCTTTCCCCGGGGCTTCGTTATTGCATCCTGTTGTAATAAAAACGGCTGCAACTATGGTAGCTGCAACCAGTACAAAATGATTCTTTTTCATTGTTCTTGTTTTGGTGTTTGAAAAATGTGTAGACTAAAACTTCATGCTTGCGAAAATGCAAGCACATGATGAATGTAACCTCAGTCTTCAACTAAAAGATCGCAGTTAGGACGAAGAGGTCTTAAAACTGTCCGGGCACAGCACAATATTTACCGGCAGTATAAAGCGGGCAAGGCGTACTGCCCTTTCATCCATACTTTTAAATCAGGGGACCCGTTTGAAATTTTGAGCGGATGGGGTATTTGTAAGATCGGGGATTTATAATGTAGTAAGAACAACGCGATATTATCCAACCAGGCAACATTCCTTTGTAAACCCAGAACCGATGCCGTGATTTGGTTCAATTACGCTTTTGTTTTAAGCTGCTTTATCTATTTTAAACTCAAAGAAGATATTAGTGCCATTATTTACTTCCTCTCTCATAGAACCACTCAATTGTTTGGTGAGCAGCGCTACCAATTGACCACCGAATCCAGTGCCATGTGTAACCCCGCTTTTACCTACGCCATTATCAGACACCTGCAGTTGTAAAATACCATCCGGACGTTTTTCCAATTTGATCTTCACTTTTCCGTTTCTGCCATCAGGAAATGCGTATTTAAGTGTGTTGGTCAGTAGCTCGTTTACTATAAGTCCAAGTGGCACCGCGGTATCGATATCGATATTCAATTTGTCCATCGCACATTCGATCTGTACTTTTTTATCGGCGCCAAAAGAGTCCAATATACTATCACTAAGATTGATGAAGTAATCCTTCATTTCAATAGCCCCCAGGTTTTCGCCCTGGTATAGTTTCTGGTGTACAATACCGATGGACTGCACCCTGTTTTGCCCTTCCTGCATGGCTTCTTTGGTATTGGGGTCATCTATTTGCGCACTTTGCAGCGCCAGCAAACTACTCACTACTTCCAGGTTATTTTTTACCCGGTGATGTATTTCTTTCAACAATAATTCATTCTCGGCGTTTTTTGCTGACAGTAGTTTGTTTGTTTTGGCACGTGCCTGATAACTGCGATACCCGACAAATAGCAGAACGGCCAATAAAGCCGCTACGCCGATGCTAAGCCATT
>JANOCH010000251.1:0-44087 GCA_031412015.1 Chitinophagaceae bacterium | reverse complement strand
ATCGAAATGATCAACCGATCGAGACCACTTTGAATCGTTCTCTTTGAATTGATGTCCGTCAGGTAATGCGCATTGGTAGAAGTAGCCGTGTAGATCTTTTTAGTGGACGCATACTTGACCATGTCAAGAAAAGACGGATTCAGGTATGGCTCCCCCTGGAAATAAAATACGAGATACAAAAGATCTTTATATAGCTGATCAATCGTTTCGCTAAAAAAATCTTTTTGCAACATTCCAGTTGGCCTCGTAAAAGCTCTGAGGCCACTTGGACATTCCGGACAACGAAGATTACAGGAAGTGGTAGGTTCAAAAGATATAGAAACAGGATATCCCCATTGAACTGGTTTTTTCGTCCACTTGCTTATATAGTAGCTACTTAAAACTTTCAACCCATTCCAGGCCCTTCGAAAACTGAGTTTCGAAAAAAGATTAATGGTATCGTTATAGTTAAGCCGGGACATAGAATGTAAAGTTACATCCTCGTTAATTGATAAATGAAAGAGAAACTAATTTGCCAGAAATACTGGCTTGTCATTCATTTGTACTGCGGTAAAAACAAAAAAGCCCAACCATAGGGTTAAGCTGGGCCTTTTGTTATCATCCATCCTTGATTTGTGTCCAATCAACCGTTTAGTATTTTTGATCCGTGCAGGTAGCTTTTTGAAGGATGATATATAAAGATGCAGCTCCCGTCTTTTATCATATTAATGACCTGGTTGCATTCTTTTCGGGGAATGGCGGGGCAGCCATAGCTGCGACCCATATAATTACTTCTTGTTAATCTTTTATCGCCAATATAATCTGCTCCATGAATCACAATGTTCCGCTGTAAGGCTTTGTCATTATATCCTTTCTCCAAACCCGAAACCCTTAAAGACAAGCCGTGTTCTCCGTAATATGTATTTTGGGTAACATAAAACCCCAAACTGCTTTGCAGGGATTTGGATCTGTTGGAAAAACGGGTCGCATACTCCCCTCCCGAATTGCGACCATGCGCAACATAGGTATTCAGGATAACTTTATTGTTAACCATATCTACAAGGTATAATCGCTTCTTTTTGGATGATTGACTAAAATCACAAATCGTTAAATAGTCTTCCTTGCTGATAATTTTCTTTTCGAGTAAATGGCGATAACCCCTGTAGGCATAGTCAAAAGCCCGCATCGATAGGCCTTTTTCCTGCAGGTCCAGCATATCATACAATGAAGCTGTTTCTTCGTTTTTATAATTAATTGTAGCCGGAAAGGAATAGCCTGTTTCCAGATCGGTAGTATGTTTTTGCAGCGGCAGCCATGAAATACTGAGCATTGCAAATAACAGGCAATAAGCTGATATTGACACAGGGTTTTTCAAGAGGGTACGGATTTTATCCTTGTGATCCTTTCGGACCGTCGGACATTTATCAAACGATAACGGGGGCGAAATTAGTATGCGTTTATTGCATAAACAAGCAATAAAGTATTGTTTCATAAGGACATGGGAATAATTACGTTGTTGATCAACATACCTATCAGGAAAAATTACTAGGGGATAAAATGAGTGATGACATTCTAAAAAACCGAAACGTAACATTGAACTAATGCAATGTTACGTTTCAGCTTTATACTCCTGCTATAGTTATGAGTGAGTGGTATCAGTGCTACACCTTCACCTGCTTCCACTTTCCTTTTTTAAACATAATAAATGCAGCAATAGCGATGGCTGTTTCCGCTACCGGGATGGCAATAAAGGCTCCTGTTGCTCCCATCTTGAGTGTCTTTGAAAGAAAGAATGCAAGAGGTATTTGAAAGAGCCAGAATCCGGCCGCATTAATAACTGTAGGAGTTATGGTATCGCCGGCGCCATTAAATGCATTAGCCATCACCATCCCGATACCATAAAAGATATAACCCGAACTAATGATCAGCATTGCCTCAATAGCTATTTTTTTCGTGTCTTCCTTTTCGGCAAAGAAACCGACGATATAAGGAGCAGTTATAAAAAATAACACCGTAACAATACCCATGAAAATGGCATTGTACTTTGCTGTTTTTAAAACACTCTCCTCTGCCCGTTGTGGCTGCTTTGCTCCCAGGTTTTGTCCTACCAGTGTAGCCGCGGCGTTACTTAAACCCCAGGCAGGCAGGATAAAGAACATAACGATCCTGATAGCCGTAATATAGCCTGCAGAGGCTGTTTCACCAGATTGGGCCACTATCGCTGTTAAAACAATCCAGCTTCCTGATGCTACTAAAAACTGGAAAGTGCCCGGTGCTGCGATATTGATGATCTGTTTTATTTGTTTCCAATCAGGTTTCAAATAAGACCAGGCCATTTTAATAACACTCTTGCCATTGAATAAATGATAGAGTTGGTAGATCACACCGATACCACGGCCAATAGTAGTAGCTATTGCCGCCCCGGTTAGCCCATATGCCGGGACAGGTCCCCAACCCCGTATTAGCAATGGACACAAGATTATATTCGCAATATTGGCGAGGACCAGGCTTTTCATGGCCATGCTGGCATCACCTGCCCCGCGGAAGATTCCATTGATCAGGAAAATCAACATAATCACCATACTTCCCCCGGTAAGGATGCGTGTATAATTCACCCCGTACTCAATGGTTTCTTCTGAAGCTCCCATCACTCTAAGTATATCTTTGGCAAAAACAAAACCCACGATACTAAGGATCACAGTTATTAGAATGGACAAAGTAGTCGTCTGTGCACCTGCCCTTGCCGCCGCCTCAGGATTCTTTTCGCCAATTCTCCTGGCGACGAGGGCTGTGGCGGCCATGCTGATACCAATGGCCAAAGAATAGATAATAGTGATAACGGATTCCGTAAGGCCTACAACCTGTTGCGCTTTATCGCTTTGTGGTAAATGGCCAACAAAATAGAGATCGACAAGAGCGAACACACTCTCCATACTCATCTCCAGGATCATGGGAACGGCCAGCATCATTACTGCCTTGCGAATACTTCCCTTTGTATAGTCCATCTCATCCCCGCGGATGGCCTGCTTTATTAACGAAAAAATATAGGACGCTCTGTTAGTATAAGTTGTCTGCGACATGAGTGAAAAAATTTTTGAAATAAACGAAATGAATTGTAGCAACAGAATGTTGCTTATCAAGTTTTTTATTAATGACGGTTCTGAAATTAGAATTGGGGTCGAACCTTAAGAAATTTTCATATTCGTTTCATTGAAGAGGAGCAAATGTAAGAATTTGTTCGGTCAGAAATGGCAACGTATTATGGGAATACCCGAATTCGGTGACAAAAAGGGCTCATCAATTACACCAGCATACTATTGTTGACCCCTAAGAGTTTTAACTTAGACAAGCGGTTTCTTTCTTTTTTTTAATAAGATAACGGGTTAGCTCTTTGGGTTCAATGCCGTTTTTTGTTTACTTTATTAACCTGAGCAGAATGGCTAGCCCTTTTAATGATCAAGGCTTAACATTTTGTTTGATAGACGATTATATTATAACTTTTGAGCAGGAGAAAAACTTAGGATGTACCTTAGTATTAGCAAAATGAAGTTCTGGCTTTTACGATTGGTTCCTTTGTCAAATTGGTACAATATCTGTTTCAGTTAGTAGCAGCTTCAACGAGGATAAGGACCTGGTAGCAAAAGACTATAAGCAAATAAAACTCCCGTAGCGATTCTGTCTCCGGTGGTATTATCAAAACTTTTATATGCAGTTACCTCCCGACAGCCTGTTACAATTCCGATTGCAGAGATGGTCCAGATATCTCACGATCATTATGATCTTTATCTCTCTGCTGGTGTTGCTGGGCTGGCAATTTAGTATTGAGCTATTGAAAGATCCTTTTTCTACGACGGTAGCTATGAATCCTGTTTCAGCTATTGGCTTTATCCTATCCGGTATTTCGTTATGGTTGTTTACAAATTATGCTTACAGGAAAATCGCCTACATTCTGGCTACTGTTATATTATTGGTTGGTCTACTTAAATTCGGGGGCCTTGCTTTTGGTCTTGATCTTCCCATCGACACTTTTTTATTTACCAATAAGTTATTAGTAGCTAAAGCAGCCAACTTGCCTAATCGTATGGCGCCTAATACTGCTTTCTGTTTTGTATTGACCGGCGTCTCTTTACTTTTTTTTTCTCACGAAAATGCTAAAAAACAAAAACCTTCCCACTATATCGCATTGGTCATCGTATTAATGGGTATGCTCTCTTTACTAGGGTATTTATACAGGGTAAAAAGTTTTTATGGCTTTCTTACCTATATACCGATGGCGGCTTCTACCGCTGTTTGCTTTTTTCTTTTTGCCATAAGTATCCTATTTGCTGATTCTGGCAAAGGAATAATGAAAGAGTTTACCAGCACGTTGAGTGGCAGCTTAATGGCCCGTTTCCTCATCCCTGCCGCCATTATTATCCCGGCTGCGCTGGGATTATTACGGCTTTATGGAAATTGGGAGGGTCTTTATAACTATGAATTTGGTGTCGCCATCTATGTATTAAGTGTCATTATCATTTTTGCAGGTATCACCTGGTACAATGCCTCCTTGCTTAATAAAAGAGATCTGTTGAGGAAACAATCAGAAGACGCTTTGCGAAACAGTGAATCCCATATTCAGGCGATTTTTGATAATGCACCCGATGCTGTGGTGGTTATTGATAGTATGGGTTTGATCACCCGTTGGAATGCTGAATCGGAAAATCTCTTCGGATGGAAGGCGGAGGAAGTATTGGGCAGATCTTTAAGTGATATAATCATCCCTGCTCAATTCCGGGAAGCACATAGAAAAGGATTAGATCGATTCCTGAATACAGGAGAGAGTACAATACTTGGCAGGACCATTGATCTTTGGGCGATAAAAAAAAATCTATCCGAAGTAGATATATCCTTGAGAATATCACCCTTATTACTTGATAAAAAACATTTCTTTATCGGATTTATACGAGATATAACAGAACGCAAAAAAATAGAAGATAGGTTGAAGACATTTAACGAGGAGCTTTCACGCAAGGTAGAGGAAAAAACAAGTGAACTAACAGAAATATTTGAACGGGTTACTGATGGCTTCATCGCCCTGGATAAAAATTTCTGTTATACGTATATGAATAAAAAAGCTGGTCAATTAACACATACTGATCCAGCTTCGATGATCGGGAAGAATGTATGGGAAGAATTTCCGGATGCTGTTGGTTCCTCCACCTATGAGGCTTTTAACAAAGCCATGAAAGAACAACAATATGTCAGCAACACCGATCACTATGCTCCGTTCGATATCTGGCAGGAAAACTTTATCTATCCTTCTCCCAACGGACTATCCATCTTTATCCGGGACATTACGGAGAAAAAAAGATCGGAAAAGGAGATCAATAAGGTTAAAGACCTTGCCGATAAACTAATAGATAGCCTGCCCGGGGTATTTTATTTTTATGATGCCAATGGGAAATTCATACGATGGAACAAACAGTTTGAGGAAGTCACGGGCTATTCAACGACAGAGATCGCAAGTATGCACCCCATCGAGTTCTTCCCCGAAGAGGAAAAAAGTTACATTACAGAAAGGATCGCAGGCGTTTTTCAAAAAGGAGTCAACGATGCCGATGCACATTTTCTAACCAAAACAGGTGAAAAAATTCCCTACTACTTCAAAGCAGTATTGATCAATTATGAAGGGGGCCCCTGCTTATTGGGCAATGGAATTGATATTACTGAGAGAAAGAAGGCAGAAACAGAGCTGAAAGCATCCGAGCAGAAATATAAGTTGCTCTTTGACAGCAATCCCCTGTCAATGTGGATGCTCAGCCTACCTGAATACAATATCATTGATGTAAATGAAGTAGCCCTGGTACAATATGGATACAGTAAAGAGGAATTTCTTCAACTTTCTGTTCTGGATTTCAGGCCCAAAGAAGACATAGAGCTGTTCAAGACATCAACCAATACCAATTTCCGTGGCATTTATCATGCGGGCATCTGGCGTCATGTTAAGAAGAACGGGGTCATCATGTATGTCGATATTGTAACCCATGATATTTTATACAAAGGACAGAAAACCCGCCTCGTACTGGCCAATGATGTTACCGAAAAATATATCGCAGAAGAGAAACTAAAAGAGTCGTATGAATCAATACGCACATTGACCGGGCACCTGCAAAACGTAAGGGAAGAGGAAAGACTACATATTGCCCGTGAAATTCATGATGAGCTCGGCCAGTTGCTGACCGTGCTAAAAATGGATCTATCCTGGCTCAACAAAAAAATTGAACCGGATAATAATCTTGCCAAAGAGAAACTTACCGAGATACTTTCCCTGGTTGATACGACGGTAAAAACGGTTCGCCGAATCGCTTCGGAGCTTCGGCCAAGCTTATTGGATGATCTTGGCTTGCTGGCCGCTATGGAATGGCACCTTGAAGAATTCGAACGGCGTTCTGGTATATTGACAGCGTTACACCTGCCGGAATCAGAACTCCCATTACCGGATGCTTTAAAAATCGGTTTGTTCAGGATATTCCAGGAGTCACTGACCAATGTTGCCAGGCATTCAGAAGCGAAAAAAGTGGATATCTCCCTGAAACAAGAAGATAAACAGTTAATTTTAACGATAAAGGATAATGGAAACGGTTTCGAGGAAAAACCAGAGACAAACAAAAAAACGCTGGGTTTGCTTGGAATGAAAGAAAGAACGATGATGATGGGTGGTATTTATAGTATTGCAGGAGTAAAAGGAGAGGGCACTACCGTAACTGTTATCGTTCCGTTACCAGAGGAAATATTTGTAAATTAATTTGACCCATGTTAAAGATCCTTATCGCTGATGACCACGCAATTGTCCGCAAAGGGCTAAAACAGATCCTGCTCGAAGAATACCCTTCCGCTGTCATCGGGGAGGTTGCTGATACGGAAGGATTACTTGCCGAAGTAATAAATAATACCTGGAATATTGTCGTCTGTGACATGAACATGCCGGGTCGTAGCGGGCTTGATGCCCTGAACCAACTAAAACAAGTGGCCCCCGATATACCCGTACTGATCATGAGTATGTATCCTGAAGATCAATATGCCCTAAGGGTTTTAAAGGCCGGAGCTGCAGGTTATCTTCAAAAAGAAAGCATTCACGATGATATTATCAAAGCGATCCAAACAGTACAGCTTGGTAAGAAATTCATTACTCCTTCCATCGCGGAAAAACTGGCCGATGCTTTTCACGACAATTCATCTAAGTTGCCACATGAACTTTTGTCCGACAGGGAATTTGATGTCTTTAAGCTGATCGCTTCCGGCAAGTCCGTTTCGGAGATCGCCGGCAAATTATCCCTGAGTACCACCACAGTTAGCACCTACAGGGCCCGGATACTCGAAAAAATGGGCATCCGTTCAAATGCGGAACTTACCCGTTATGCCCTCGAAAGAAAATTGATCTGAAACATTTTTTTGTAGTATAAACTCTACACGATTTACAAACGCTATCCTACAAAAGCCTACTTTTTGAATAGGTATTTTGCAAAATGGTGTCCGCAGTTCTGCCCTGCTAATCAGCACCCCCCTTTGTTTATGTTAAGGATTATTATTGCTGATGACCATCCGGTTGTAATGCAGGCAGTGAAACAGATCATGCAGGAGGAATTTCCTGCGGCTCATATTGAAGAAGCTAACGACATTCCATCCCTTCTCGAAAAAGTTTTGAATGAACATTGGGACCTGGTTATATCGGACCTGGCTATGCCGGGGGGTGGTGGATTTTTGGCACTTAAAAAAATTAAACAGGCCAAAAATAATTTACCCGTACTGATTATCAGTACCTATCCGGCAGATCAGTATAGAACCCGTGTTCTAAACGCAGGCGCTGAGGAATTTATTTGCAAAGACTCATTGCCCCATGATCTTATTACCTCTGCACGACGCATTCTCGCCAATGCAAAAAACTCCGGTCAATAAATCATGTTTGGGGGCTGCTATTTTTAAGCGTTTTCATGTAGTTGTTATTCTACAGCGGTCCCGTATTCTTCCATACAAAACAAAAATAAACGCATCTATTTCTTTTTGTGTTATTCCGTATTATTTTGCCGGCTTAATACACCCATGAGTAATAAGACTATTTCAGTGCTGATTGTGGATGACAATCCTGGCTTTGTAACACGGATGAAAGTGATGCTTGGCGAGTTGGATTATGTCGGTAGCATCCATTCAGCCGGTAATTTTGATGAAGCTGTTTGGCAGCTTGACCTGAATAAACAAGATACTGTTTTATTGGATATTACTCTTCCGGGAAAAAGCGGCATCAGCCTGTTGAAAAAAATCAAAGAGGGGGGGTCTGCCTGCAATGTTATAATGCTTTCCAATCATTCCGAAGGTTATTATAGGGAGCAATGCAAAAAACTTGGCGCCATGCACTTTCTTGATAAAACAACTGAGTTCGACCTTGTGCCTTCTGTTTTAACGAACATTACCCTTACCCATACATTTGTTCTTAGATGATACAATTTTTTTAAAAAAGATGTGTTTTAAAATCTGATCTTACTAAAATACCCTGAATGAAAAAAACCAGTTGGAGCGCTATAAAGAAAATCATTGGTGACAATAATGACCACACCGACCTCTTCCTCACTCTGATCAACGAGGACGGTCTTATTACCTGCGCCAACGCTACGATGATAAAAGACCTGGAGATCAGCGACCCCCGCCTGGTCTCTACTAGCTTTTTTGATCTTATACATCCCATAAATATTGATGAATTTAAAAACACGCTGCTTGAGCCAACTAAAAGTTCGAAGGAAAACGGGGTAGAATTATATATTAAGAACGGCATTTATCACCCTACGAAATGGAGGGTAACCTCCCTAACTGATCTGTCGAAGGTTAATAAAACTTTTCTATGCGTTGGTTACAAAATAGCGGATGATGAAAGAATGCGCCGTTTTAACCGTCTTTTGAAAAATAACTGTCATTCAATCATAGAAGGATTAAACGGAGTTGTTTTTCATGAAATGAACGGAGATCTTATTGCGATGAACCAAAAAGTCGCCAGCATCTTCGGAACAACCCTTGAAAATTTATACCAACTAAAAAACATCAACGCACTCTGGAAGAACCAATGGCTCATTACCAACGAAAGTGGTCAGCCTGTTCCATTTGAGGAAACGCCTTTTGTAAGGGCCGCCAAAACAAGACGATTACAAACACAAACACTGGTCATTCGTTTAAAAAACGGAGAAGACCGGTGGATTCTATTTAACTCGCAACCTCTTTTAGAAGAAGAGCTCGACGGGAAATTTCCTGTAGTATCCAACATTATCGATGTTACTTCCGAACGCCGGTTGTCAAACCAGCTGAAAGAACGTGAAGCCATTATCAGCGCTTTTTTACAGGAAACACCTGACCTGGCCTGGGTTATTGACGAAGACGCCAATCTCCTTTTTGCCAGCAATGCTTTGTACCGGCATTTTGGCGTTAATGAAAAAGATGGTTCATCCGGGAGAGTTACGGATATGGTACCTCCGGCCGTTACCCGGGCCGTTTTTGAAAACCACCTGAAAGTTTTTGAGACAGGTAAACCCGTGCAGACGTCTGAAAAAATAAAATGGGCGGATGGATCTCATTCCGTATCTCACATCCACCTTTTCCCTATTAAAAATGTATCGGGCAAAAAATTGGTTGGTGGCCAGGCTATCAATGTGGTGGATAAAAGTAACCTGGAAAAAGAATTGAAAGACGCAAGGGAAAGGCTTTTAAACTTTAGCAAGGCCACATCGGATGCTATATGGGAATGGGACATGCAAAGCGGGCAAATATTCCGCAATGAAACATTAATGGAAATGATCGGTTACCAGCCTGATAACTCAAAAGGACTTTCCTGGTGGTTACGCCGTATCCACCCGGAGGACAGAAACCGCCTGGGCGATAAAATCAAAGAAGCTACGGACAATGTGCAGCAATCCTGGCAGGATCAATATCGGTTCAAATGCGCTGATGGCAGCTACAAACATATACAGGATAAAGGGTTTGTGGTATATGAAAATGGTCTTCCCGTAAAAATGATTGGCTCTTTACAGAATGTGTCATCAATTAAAGAACTGGAAAACGAATTAGCCGATGTTCGCCTCCAGCGTCAGAAAGAAATATCTGAAACGATCATCAAAGTACAGGAAAAAGAAAGGAGCCGTATCGGTCATGAACTGCATGATAATGTCAACCAGTTGTTATCAACGGTTAAATTGTTTTTTGGTGGAGTTAACACTGCCAATGCAGAACAAAAACAATTAAAAGACAAGAGCATTGAATACCTGCACATGGCCATCGAAGAAATAAGGAAACTTTCAAGGGAACTGGTGACACCGCAATTAAAAGAGGAAAACCTGGCAAACAATATAAAGGTGCTGATTGAAGATATTCAACTAGCCGGAACATTAAAACTTTCGTTTGACCACAAAGTGGAAGATGAAGTACTCTCATCCGGTAAAAAAATAACCGTGTTCCGGATAATACAGGAGCAGCTTAAAAATATCATTAAACACAGCAGGGCTACCACTACCCAAATTTCACTTCACAGCACAGAAAACAGTGTAATGCTGGTAATGAAAGACAATGGAAAGGGATTCGATCCTAAGCAAACGAGGCAGGGAATAGGCTTATCCAATATTCATGAACGGGCGCAGTTTTACAATGGAACAGCAGAAGTTAGATCTTCGTCGGGAGCTGGCTGTACGCTTACTGTTACGATTCCCGTCAATGAGAATTAAACAATATCGTTGTTGTCCAAACAGGAATCTCTTAGCATTTTCATATAGGTTATGCCCTTTTCACGGGCGAATTGAATATTTCTTTCAGGTATTTGTTCCGGGTCATGATAATGTAGAAGAGCTTGTTCAACTTTTTCTTCCCGTAACAAATGAAGCATGGGATAGACGGAACGATTTGTATAATTAGCCGCATCATTGTCTTGTGAATCCGCGAAAAGATACAACGGATGGAAGCTGGCTACCTGGTATATTCCCTCATATCCTTTTTTCTTAATTGCTCTTTCGGCTAAAGAAAGTAGATCAAGGTAGGCGTCAAAAGTTTGAAAGGCGTTCGGGAAGATCAGCAAAGTCGTTTCAATCGCTTCATCATTATCTAAACGAACACATTCCCGCAAAAAAGCCCCCAGGCAAAGATTAACGTCATGGGCGGTTTCTACCTGGTAATGAATACTATTTCTTTTTACTTCCCTGGCTGCAAAAGGACAAAAATTACAACCAATCACTACACTGGTTATCCATTTTTTTGTCTGATCAATGATCGTTGCTGTACTGTCCATCATTATAGTATCGTGCAAATGTAATGTGGCTCAAGATCAATATTTTAAAAATGACCTTGCAAAAGATCAGTTTATAAAATACTTTCAATCACGTATTGGCTACCATTAACTTCAGCAGTATCATTTACTTTTAGACCAAGTAGCTTTTGTCCTAAGGGTGAGCGGGGTGAAATAGCTATAATGGTAACTCCATCAACCATTATTTTACCCAATGCTATACTTAAAAATAAATAGCCTTTATTGGTTTTTAGGAGAGCGCCGGTTCCTGCCTCGTGCTTACAGACGGCGGGATTTATTTGTTCCAATAATATTTTTTGATCCGATGCTTCTTTGAGTTGTTGGCTTATATTTTTCTGCTCAATTTGGAGCATGGCCAATGCCGTTTCATGTTTATCACCGGCGGTACTCTTTGTTTCGTTGCTGCTGCTTTCCTTCAGATCATTCATCGTATTTCGGAGTAAACCTATCTTATCGTTTATCGACTGAAGATATTGGCTGTATACTTTTTGCTTGAACGTCATCGATTGGTTATCCCTTTTAGATATATACCATCAGGATAAGCAAATGTAAGGCGCTGTTGTTGTGAAAAGATTAAAACAATACTGCCGCTGACATCCCGAATTGTATCAATAATGCGCAATTGCATCGGGAACTGCATCAGGATCCTTTTTGGCTGTCCCGGAAGAAGTAATTCCTTTTCCTTTCAACAGAAGCAACCCGGCTACATGCGGTGCCGCCATAGATGTACCACTCATATAAGCATATCGTCCGTTAAAAAAGGTAGAAAGGATACGAACGCCGGGAGCCGCATAATCCACTACATCATTTCCATAATTAGAGAATGATGCAAAATTGTCAAGACTATCGATAGCTGATACCGTGTAAACATTTTCAGCATTGGTTCTTCCCGGAGAATATTTATTCGCCAAGTCCTTTTCATTGCCGGCGGCAATAGCGATAAGAATCCCTCTTGCTGCTGTAGTACGAACCTGCTGATCAAGCGTAGAAGAAATCCCCTCGTCGTTTCCAACACTCATGTTCACGACGTCACCGGGAGATGCATTGCTATTGACATAAGCCAGTGCCTGGATCATGTAAGATAGAAGACCTTCACCATCCTTATCCAATACACGCAAGGAAACCAACGAAGCCCCTGACGCAATACCTAATACTCCAAATGTATTATTCTTCGCACCAATAATACCGGCTACATGCGTGCCGTGCCCATTCTCGTCTTCTGCTGAACTTATATCTTTGATAAAGGACTTACTTCTTGCTGCATCCACCGTCAGGTCGGGATGGTCAAAATCAATTCCTGTATCAATGATCCAGGCTCTTTTTCCAATACCATTGCCATAGCCCACCCTGTTAATATTCCAGGTAATAAGTCTTGGCGCCGCCACGGTAAAACAGGAGCCTAATGAAATGATCCTGTCTGGTTCAACCGCCTCTATATTTTCGTCCAGGCTGAGTATGCCTGCTTCCTCGATCGATAATTCCGCGATGAACCCTCCGGGTTCGCCCGCAAAACTTGCCTTTAATGCCTTTTCACTAATGCTGTTCCTTTTCAGAACATTGGTACCAATAGTATTCAGTCGTTCTGCGGTCATCCCACGTGCACTTACGGAGGATGGTTTGTAAGCAACAATGTACCTGCCAGCCACAACTTCCCCGTTACCGACCGCACCCGATTGAATACAGTCTTCAGGGGATAAACTGGTGTTATCAGAAGCATTTTTATCTTTTTTACACCCGGCTATAAACAAAAGCACAGGCAATAAAATAGCAGTGACCTTTCTCAGGAACATGATGATTTAAATTAGATCTTTCACTAACGCAGTTTTCATGCCCTTTGGTAAGTCAGTAAACTTGTTTAACAGGTTTTTATATATGCGGGGTTATTCAGAACTTTTGCCGTGTGATTTCTGACAGAAGGAGAAAGAGAAGGTTATTTACAATTGGAAGAAAAGCAATATATGACATGGCTTGGGTAGAAAAAAATCATTTCAATTCTTCGAACCGTCCGGTGAGTTTGTTCTTGCGAACATTATCCCAATTGAAATAACGGCCATTCATGGCTACATACACCCCCGGAGACAAAGTTTGCACAAAGGCTAATGCGCTGCCGAGGTTAAATAATCCATCGGAGCTACCAAACTTAATGGGTATCATGGCGCCGGTCAAGACAATCGTTTTACTTTTTATTTTTTCCGCGAGCAGTTTGGCTGTTACCGTCATGGTATCAGTACCGTGGGTAATAATGATCTTGTCTTCGGTGCAACTAATACATTGCTGTAGGATAGCTTCGCGATCTTTGTCGGTCATTTCAAGGCTGTCGATCAGCATAAGTGTTGTGATGACTACCGCCACTTTACTGCGACCCATTTCCAACAGATCCTGGAGATGTGTGTTCTTAAAATACAATTCGCCGTTGAGTTCATTATATTCCTTGTCAAAAGTACCGCCGGTAACAAAAATGCGGATAGCCATAGTGGATGGTTTTGTTAAATGAAATTAATAAATCAATGGATTGCATGCTACATTGTTTTTTATTCGACCGCTATTTTCCAACTGGCATAGGGCTTACATTCTTTTAGATTCTATTGTTATAATTAACTTACTTTGCCCATAAATTTAAAATTAATGGCTACAACAAAACTTACGATCAACAATAATGGCTCGGTTAAAATTGAAGGCGATTTTGAAATTACAGACAGTACCGGCAATCAATATGGCTTGGCCGGAAGAACCATTGTTTCGATCTGCCGCTGTGGTCAATCAAAGAATAAACCTTTTTGTGACGGCTCCCACAAAGGACATTTTGAACATGAAGCTATTGCTTTCGATCTGCCCCCAAAGAAAATAGCCTGATCATTTTTTCTCAAATTCTTACTTTTTACCAGCCACCATATCAGGAATATTCCTACGTAAAAAAACTAATAACAATAAATGGGTAGAGACAAACCATTTAAAGTGGGGAATCCTGTTCCTATTTGAGCAAAGCCTTAATCACTTTACCCTTTGTATCCCGCTAACAAAAACGGGCGGCATTTTTGCTGCTTATTTTTAAAGCCTGATCCCATGGGATTGCCCGTACAAACCGCAATGATAATTGATGACGATGTTGATCTTGCCTGTCTTTTAGAAAATATACTCAAGGACAGGAAGATACATGTATTGTGTGTTCATACGCTGCAAGAGGCCGAAGACTGCCTCGCTTACCTGAAGCCTACTGTGGTCTTCCTTGACAATAGTTTTCCAGATGGCTTAGGAGTAAACTTTATTCGTAATATCAAATCATCTGACGCGGCAATAAAAATTATCATGATGACAGCCGATATGTCCCTTTGGATAAAAGAAAAAGCGATAGCGGAAGGCATTAACTATTTTTTGAGAAAACCCTTTAGCAGGAAGTCAATTGATATTGTGCTGGATAAACTAAATTTTAGAAAAGCGCCGGAATAATAAGGCAGCAATAGGGTTTACAAGAGTATCAGTGACGAAATATTCGCCAGTTCGCCAATAATATCCCGGCAAACACCAATAACATGCTTGCCAGGTGAACCCAGGTAAACTGTTCACCTAACAATAAAGCAGCTTCAGCGCTGCTGAATACGGGTATGAGGTTTCCAAATAAAGCAGTGCGGCCGGCACCTAATTTACCAATAGCAATATTCCAGAATAAATAACTGATTACCGACGCTCCGAGCCCCAGGTACAAAATGATAAAAAACAAGTTACTATTCCATTTAACTGGATTGGTATTCGCAATTTCCCACAAGTAAAATGGGAATAAAAGTATTGTACCAAAACTAAAAATTATGAACAGGTAATTTATAGGTGATATCGCAGATGGTTTTTTTCGGACCAATGTATTATAGATAGCGAAACAAAGAGCAGCTACCAATATCCAACCATCACCCCTGGTAAATTGTAAGGTCAGCAGGTTTTGAATGCTTCCATGGGACAAAAGAAAAAGCACACCACTAATACAAAGTACCATACCTGCTATTTTCAACCGGTCAATTTTTTCTTTTAGAAAGATCCTGGCCAGTACAATGGCGATGATTGGGGAAGTGGTAGTACCGATCAAAGCAAGATTAATAGCGGAGGTATAATGAGCGCCGATATAAACAAATGTATTGAACAGGGCAATACCTGTAAGAGAAGCCCAGAACAGATATTTCCAGGATAGCTTAACAACTTTCCACTCTGATCGGAAATTTTTGATCGCAAAAGGAAAAATAATAACAGCGGCTGTTAGCCATCGATAAAAAGCCAGGCTGACAGCTGGAATTTGTTCTGTTACTCCTTTTGCTGCAATAAAATTGCCGCTCCATATAATAGCAGCCAGTACGGCAAGCCCGACTCCGATATACGTATTCTTTTTAGAGGAAGACATCAGGAAAGATAATGGCGAAGGTAGTTTTTAGATCCGCTACTAAAAATATGATCTTGTAGAAAAATAATTATCCCGCCGAAGTAGCGGGATAATCATGACGAGAGATAAGCGGACTACATTTACTCAAGTACTTTCTCAATGATCTTATTCGTCTTCTTATTTTTCAATATCACTTTTTTTGCACCGTAATGAGTGATCTCTTCTTTTATTAAATAATGATCGGCATCGTACTCGGTTAAATGACTGTCTTTGGTCACACCTTCTCTTCCCCTCCAAATATCTAATTGAACCGGCTCCCATAATTTAGTTTTGGCGGATTTATAAGCCGCATCCAATACAGCATTGACGACATAGCCATCGTAAAAAGTCTCTTTCGGCGCCTGGGCTTTCTCCAGCGCATTGAACATATCGGTGAACATGTGGTTATAGCCCAGTTCATTTAATTCATCGCCTACGGGAAATAACCAGCCGCTGGCAGTCTCGGCTTTTTCCGCTACGTAATCAGCGCCTTTACCGGTTGAAAACATTTCGAAACCAGTACGTAAAAAATTGTTCATCCAGATCGTGCCCTCGGTTCCCATTACTACGTCACGCAGATCCAAACCACCCCGGAAGGTCCAGCTTACTTCAAACTGCCCGATTGCGCCGTTCTCATATTTCACTAAACCAATCGCATGATCTTCGGCATCGATCGGTTTTACCTGCGTATCCGCCCAGCACATTACCTCCACCGGCCTGATATCTTTTCCAATAAAGTTCCTGGCAATTTCTACACAATGACAACCGAGATCGAGAATACAACCGCCCCCGGCTTGTTCAATATCCCAGAACCAATCGCTGTGTGGACCCGGGTGAGTTTCTCTTGATTTTGACCAAAGCACCCGGCCGATAGCCCCATTCTTTACACTTTCAAGCGCTTTTAAAAATTTAGGGGTGTACACAAGGTCTTCCAAATACCCATTGAAAATACCCGCCGCTTCCACCGCTTCCAGCATTCTTTTCGCTTCTGCTGCATTTCTGCCAAGCGGTTTGGTAGTGATGACTGATTTTTTATGCTTACAACATAATAACACCGCCGCCTCGTGCAAATTATTGGGAAGCGAAATACACACCACATCTACATTTGGATGGGCGATAGATTCTTCCATCGATGTTGTCCAATGCTCGCAATTGTAGTCAGCTGCAAATTTTTTTGCGCTCTCTTCTCTTCTTGAATAGATACTTACGATCTTATCTTTACTTCTTTGTCCCTGTAATGATTCAGCATAAAACCGGCCGATAAACCCGGATCCGAGCATAGCAATTCGTTGCATAGTTTGTGTCTTGTTTATTTATTGTTTGAGTTTCCCTGGGGTGAATAATAAGTTTACATTAACCAGTCAGTATTACTTGAATTAACAGTGCGCACTGAAAGTTTCCCTATTCACCATCCGAAAGCTATCGGATCACAATTGACAACCCGATAGCTATCGGGTCACCTTTCACTTCGTACCTACTTCTTTTTCCCACCCCGTTTCTTTTAATGCCGGGTCTTTTTCTCTTTGTAAAAAATCTCCTGTATCAGCAGCACCGGTTACGTTGGCTTCCATCAATACACTGTCCGGCACAGTTTGCACAGGCTCTCTCCAGGAATTGGATTCATCATTGTAAGCCGGGTTTGATAAGGCGTTATAGCAGGAGATGATCGACCACCGTGGTTTATCCGAAGTATTAGCTTCAGAGCGATGTAATAAATTACTGTGAAAGAATAGGGCGTGGCGGGGTTGAATTTCTACATATACATGCTCCATTGTTTTTAGGGCATGGTCCACCATTACCATATCAGCGCCTACCTGTTCACCCGCAAATCCGTGGTTAACTCTCCCCGGTTTGTGCGAACCCTTGATCACCTGTAAACATCCATTGGACTTGTTAGCTTCCGTTAAAGCGATCATCACACTTACCAACTGCTCCGGATACAAAAATTGATTTTTATACCAATAACCATAGTCCTGGTTCCATTCCCAGGCGCCGCCAACCTTTGGCTCTTTTTGCATCAGCTTGGTATGAAAATGACAAACCGGGGAATCGCTATCCAGCAATTTCACCACCGAATTGACCATACGATTGCTGCGAAGCATCATACTGTAGACATCATTGCCCGGAGTAAACCACAAAGTTAGTTTTGTTTTTTTCCCTGTTTGATCATTAAGGTCCAATGCATGCTGCTTTATAACGTTGTCGCCAATAGCGATGCTATACAACTTATCTGTTTCCGCCCGACTGAAAAAACCGGGAACTATCAAATAGCCATCCTGGTGGAAAGATTGGACTTCTTTATCAGAAATTAATCGCGCCATGATAAACTGATTTAATAATTAAATATAAATACGTCAAAAAGTACGAAAAAACAGCTAATAAAAAACGTTATTAGATGATAGTTAGCAAGAATTGACTGCCGTTTGATCAATTGCCGGATTAGTACGTTTTCCATAACCTATTTGTATGATGGCATGCCAATTGCAATTATCTTATTAAATCCAGGAAAATGAATAAAAAAACAACTATAGGGCTGATAGCCGGTATTACGGCTGGCATAGCGATATACCTCATAAGTAAGATGATAAACGAAAAAAAATCTAACCGGCAAAATAAACAGGACAAGTCAGCCCGACCAAAAAGAATGTACCCTTATGAGTATACTTTATAAACCATTCTAAACAGTAATTCTATTTTTTTACATATTCAACAATTAACTATGTTATGGAGAGGCCGGAGAGGAAGCTCAAATGTAGATGACCGTCGTGGCATATCTGGTGGCGGAGTGGCTGCTGGCGGCGGTATTATTGGAGTCATTATTTATTTACTCTATTCATTTCTGGGAGGTGGGGGCGGTGATGCAGCACCTGTTCCGCCAACATTGCCGGGAACTCAGAACGAAATGACCACGGAAGAAAAAGCGGCTGATGACGAAAGAGCTGAATTCGTTAAGGTGGTGCTGGCTGAAACAGAAGACGTCTGGAGCAAACTATATTCCGCCCAGGGAAAGGATTATCCGGAACCTACTCTTGTTTTATTCAGGGATGCCGTGCAATCGTCTTGCGGAAATGCAAGTGCTGCGATGGGCCCTTTTTATTGCCCCACGGATGGAAAATTATATATTGACCTTTCGTTTTACGAAGACCTTCAAAAAAAATTAAACGCACCCGGCGATTTCGCGATGGCTTATGTCGTGGCACATGAAGTAGGTCATCATATTCAAAATCTCAATGGCACCGCGGATAAAGTAAGCAGGTTGCGACAGCAGCTAAGCGAAACCGAATACAATCGCTACTCCGTAAAGATGGAATTGCAGGCGGATTTCCTGGCAGGGGTATGGGCACATCATACACAGCAAAAAAAGATATTAGAAGCCGGGGATATTGAGGAAGCAATGAATGCCGCTAATGCGATTGGAGATGACCGCTTACAAAAACGATCACAAGGGCATGTGGTTCCCGATGCATTTACACATGGAACGTCGGAACAAAGAATGTATTGGTTTAAAAAGGGATATCAAACCGGCGATCTGAGCCAGGGCGATACATTTAATTCAACAGATCTTTAAGCGCTTACACATTTGGCAAAAACGAAATATACGTGCATGCAATAAACATAGCGGAAAAGTGCTAAATTGATCATTCAATTAAATTCTATTGCTATGCCAATCTCCCGCAGACAGTTTGTTCAAAACAGTGCCCTGACACTAACAGGCACCGCTTTGTTTTCAAAATCAATTTTCGCCGGTCAAAAAAACAAGACGATTACCGGTGTTCAGCTTTATAGTGTACGTGATGAAATGAAAAAAGACCCTTTGGGTACTTTGAAAAAAGTAGCTGAGATGGGTTATCGTCATGTTGAACATGCCAATTATGTAGACAGGAAATTTTATGGCTACGCCGCTACGGAGTTCAAAAAAATACTAGCCGATCTGAATTTAAAAATGCCGAGCGGTCATACCGTATTGGCCAAACAACATTGGGATGACAGCAAAAAAGAATTTACCGATCTGTGGAAATATACAGTGGAGGATGCCGCTACCCTGGGGCAGGAGTTTGTCATCAGCCCATGGCTGGATAATAGCTGGCGAAAAGATGAAAGCACATTGAAATATTATATGGACGTGTTTAATAAATCGGGTGAACTGTGTAAAAAATCAGGGATGAGGTTCGGCTATCATAATCATGATTTTGAGTTTAAAGAGAAGGTAGGTGACCTGACGGTATTTGATGTTATTCTACAAAATACCGATCCCCAATTAGTGATACAACAACTGGATATTGGCAATATGTATTCAGGCGGAGGCCGTCCGATGGAGGTGATCAAACAATATCCCAGCCGTTTTGTCTCACTTCATGTGAAGGATGAAATAGCGGTAGCCGGGTCCGCGCACGGATACGAAAGTGCTGTATTGGGCACTGGCATCATTGAAGTAAAAAAAGTATTGGAAGAAAGTATAAAAACCGGTGGCGCCCTTCATTTGATCATTGAACAGGAAAGCTACCAGGGTAAAACACCGATGGATTCGATTAAAGAAAATCTCCAGATCATGAAAAAATGGGGTTATTGATTGTCAGCTAAAAAATTCAGCCGGGTTTAAATAAAGGTGTGTTTTAAGTTGAATCAAACTTGAAAGCACGAATATTACCAGGAGTATTCAAAACAGGATCTATGAGGTAAGGGGCGAAAGGGTTTTGCTGGATAAAGATCTTGCTGATTTGTATGAGGTGCCCACTAAATCGCTCAACCTCGCGGTAAAAAGGAACATAAAACGTTTTCCTTCGGATTTCATGTTTCAGCTCGCTAGAGAGGAATTTGAAAGTTTGAGGTTTCAAATTGAAACCTCAAATAATAGTGAAAATCCACTAAGGTTTCAATCTGGAACCTCAAAGGGAAGAGGAGGTACAAGGTATTTAACCTACGCTTTTACCGAATAGGGTGTCGCAATGCTAAGTGGTATCTAAAATTCTGACAAAGCCGTCAGCATGAATATCGCTATCATGAGAGCTTTTGTAGAAATAAGAAGAATCGTGTTACAGCAGGGCGATCTAAAAGAACAACTGAAAGCCGCCATCCTGGAGCGTATTGGTGAGCACGATACACCGTTATCGGCGATTTATGATGCAATTGAAAACTTGCTGGATGATAAGGCAGCACATCGAAAATGGGAAGACCGGGAAAGAATAGGATTTAAAAAATAAAGTTCATCCACCAAGTCAGAACAACTGGCAAAAAGTAGTTACTTTCAGCGATAATAAACCCTTCAAAGAATTGAAACTACTGTTCGGCATACTGCTATGTTTAGGAAATTTTCTGGCATATTCTCAAAAAATAAATAACCAATTTGAGCTGCATATCCGCAAAACAGCGGAACCTGTAATTATAGATGGAGCAATGGATGACGCCGCCTGGCAACAAGCCGAAACCGCCGGCAGTTTCTTTATGGTATTACCAATGGATACCAGTCGTGCACGAGTGAACACTGAAGTAAAGATGACCTATGATAAAGAGCATCTCTATATCATTGCCATTTGTCATCTGCCAAAGGAAAAGACACCCTATATGGTTGAGTCATTGCGCCGTGACTTCAACTTTGGAAAAAATGACAACTTTATTTTCTTTCTTGATCCTTTTAATGACCTGACCAACGGTTATACATTTGGCGCTAATGCAGCGGGTGCCCAATGGGATGGCACTCTATACGAAGGAGGCAAAGCAGATCTGAACTGGGACAACAAATGGGTATCGGTTGTCGAAAATTATGATGACAAATGGATCTTTGAAGCAGCAATCCCCTTTAAAACCATCCGCTATAAAAAAGGTATTACGCAATGGGGTGTCAATTTTGGCCGGTTGGATATTACAGCGGCTGAAAAATCATCCTGGACACCAATCCCGAGGCAATTTCCTACCGCGTCTTTAGCTCACACCGGTCAATTGATATGGGATCAACCACTTCCTGATCCCGGTTTAAATTTATCTATCATACCTTACGCGTTGACGGGAATATCTAAAGATTATGTGCTCGATACCAAGTCCATTTTTCGCAAAGAGATTGGCGCAGACGCTAAAATTGCATTGACCTCTTCTCTCAACCTCGACCTCACTGTCAATCCCGATTATTCACAGGTGGAGGTAGATAAACAAGTAACCAACCTGGATCGGTTTGAATTGTTTTTCCCGGAGAGACGTCAATTTTTCCTCGAAAACAATGACCTGTTCGGAAACTTTGGCCTTGCCAATATCCGTCCTTTTTTCTCGCGGCGGATAGGGTTGGGGGTACCGATTAGTTTTGGCGCCAGGCTTAGCGGAAATATTGATAAGAACTGGCGCATTGGCGTGATGGATATGCAAACAAAAAAGATAAAGGAAACCGGTTTGCCCGCACAAAACTTTACGGTGCTGGCTCTCCAACGAAAAGTATTTGCCCGATCCAATATCCGGATGATCTTTATTAATAAGCAATCGCTCAACTATGAGCCGGGAAAGGACAGCACCAAACCGCAATACTCTTTATACAACCGGAATATAGGCGCGGAATATAATCTTGCCTCTTCCGACAATGTATGGACCGGAAAAATAATGCTGTTAAAATCCTTCGCTCCCGGAAAAAATGACAACAGTTTCACCAATGCCGCTTTTCTACAGTATTTCAGTCGTCACTGGACGGTTGGATTTCAACAGGAGTATGTCGGCAAGCAATATTCCGCTGAAGTGGGATACGTCCCGCGTAATAATTACATTAAATTAAACCCCTATGTCAATTATCTGTTCTTTCCAAAGAAAAGAGGCACCGTGCTCAGCCATGGTCCGCGGTTTAACCGTACTTACTATTACAACAGTTCATTAAAAAAGACGGATTACGAAAACCTGTTCTTATATATTTTTAACCTGCGAAATCAAAGCATTTTTGATGTTTGGGTCGCAAACAGCTATACCAAATTGCTACAGCCATTTGATCCAACCAATAGCAATAAAGATTCATTAGGAGCCGGAACTGTGCATCGCTGGAAAGCCTTTGGTATCGAATTTTTTTCCAAACCACAACGCTTACTTACCTACAATATCTCCAGCCGTTTTGGAGGTTACTATGCCGGTGGCAACCGTTACAATGTAACCGCGGATATTGGTTACCGTTTTCAGCCCTATGTCGGTATCACGTTAAGTACAACCTACAATGACATACATCTGCCGGCACCCTGGAACAACACAAGGTTCTGGCTGATCGGTCCAAGAGTTGATGTCACATTTACCAACAAATTGTTCTTGACCACTTTTGTACAATATAATAACCAGCAAAAAAATATTAATCTTAATACAAGATTTCAATGGCGGTATCGGCCAGCTTCGGATATATTCCTGGTATATACGGACAATTATTATTCTTCGCCAATATTTGTCCGTAACAGGGCCTTTGTATTAAAAGCTACCTACTGGTGGAATAATTGATGGTGAACGTTGCGGGCAGTTAAAAGTTTTTTGTGACACATGAAAACTAACAGGGCCAAACCTCCCTGGACTAACTGACTCTAAGCCAACATTCCATTTCTTTTACTAATATAATTCTGCGCTTAAATTTAAATATAGACCGGGATCAAAAGGACAAATCCGTTGTATCGTGATTATTTACTATCCTGGTCAACCCCGCTACCACTGCTGTATTAGATTTTTTTGCTTTCGTGAAATTTGTTAACTTTTATCATACTAAAACTTTTTTTATGAGAACAGCAGCGTTAACACTCATTTCTTTCGTTGCTTTCGGTTTTGCAGCGGGAGCACAGAAATTCAGCTTACTGCCACAAGTAGGTTTTGAAAATTCAAAAACAAAAGTTCGTTACAATGATCTGGCTTCTTTTTCTCCTTCAGGGGTAAATTTTTCTCCGCAGGTGGGGCTACGTTTTACGTATACATCTAAGCCAGGGCATGGAATTTTCCTGGGAGCCGCCAGCGGCCGTAATGTTGTCCCTTTCAGTTTCACTGATCCGGAAAATGGAATGAATAATTTTAAAACCACTAGTGGAAGTATGCAATTCAGACTTGAAAGCGGTTACCAGTTCAGCACTAAGCGGATCACTTTAAAAAAAGCCGGAGCCAAATCCGCTGCAAGCGGAGAAAAAAAACAATGTGGTTCATTTTCATTTAAGAGTCATTGCGCTAAAAATAAAACACCGGCCGGCAAGTCCACCAATACAGAAAAATTAAACCCAGGAACTAAAGGCTCATGGGTTCAGCTGCAGCCGTCGGTAGGGCTGGGATTTCTTCCTGCCGTAAAGACGGATGTTGTCGCCAAAACGCAGAACGGTCAAACAACCTATGAATATCGTGCAGGAAACTGGAACACCGGTCTGATAGCGGGAATGGGGTTTGAGTTTGGAAAAAATAATAACCGGTTGTTTACATTAGGCATTAACTATTTCAAAGGCCTTGGCAATCTTGAAAAACAAACTATTTCTACAGTAATTGGTTCAAAGACCCTGACGACTCACCTGCAGTCAGAGGTTTCCGGTTGGAATATGAGAATAGGAGTGCCTTTTACCCTAGGCACAAAAAAGCCAGGCATTAAAAAGCAAACAGAAAAAAATACACAACAACGGAAAACCAACTGTAGCCAATTCAGGAGCCTGTATCGCTGTACCAAAACAAATTAATAACAAAATTCTCTTAGCTATTCCACTTCCTTACTAAAACCATTTTGTAAGTTTGGGTTGCCGGAGGTTCACTTCTATGGGCCAAACAACCTTTAATATCAGATTAAATATAAAGACCTGTCATGGGTTTGAATGCTTTGGCAAATTCTTTCTTGGCAACAAGCGGGAATTTGCCACTGCTATTTTTAGTCAACTAAAAGGGGAAAAGATCCTGGACGATAAAAACATTCTTCAGTTTGACCTGGTGGAATCTATCAACGGCCTGCCGGCAAGCATCCAGGTGATCAGCTGCTCCCTCGAAGAACTTGCTGAAAATTGCAAGCTCATTACCAAAGAAACGTTCATGGTCATCAATATGGAAGAGATATAAATTTCAAACCCGCCTTCATTCCCTGGGGTGATATATTTTTTCCGCCTTTTTCAATACTTCCTGCTTGTCAAGCGTCATTCTTTTTGTTTGCTGATTCTGAAACATCGTCATCTGGTCTTTATAATGTTTGGACCCGGGGTTGGAGGAGGCTCCGAATGTATTTACCGACTCAATGATGGGCAATCCGATTTTTGGATACCGGACCAGGCAAATATAAGCCTCGCCGGAATTGACTTTACGCTGACCATTTATATACGATTCGGAAAAAGCAGCAGTAAGCACGTCGGGTAAACCCCATGCTGGCCGCGCATCATCACCTCGTACTAGTTTCTGAACATCACCCAATACGAGATCAGTTCTTCCAAAATTTTTCATCATGTGTTCTTTTATATGACCGCAAGCTTCAATACTTTCTGCAATGGTTAGTTGCCGTGGAGCCACACCGGCTAATTTAGTGGCCACATAATAATAAAGCAATAAGAAAACCGCAGCGCCTTTACTATCTATTGTCGCTTTCCTGTCCCATTGCTGCAGCGTTGAAATAATCTGTTTTACCTCAGGGTGATCATTGGCATTCAGCTTAAGTAAGCTATCAATACCATAGTTATATTTTAATTGTTGTGGCAGTTGCTGATCAAACTTTATTCGTTTGAACATGTCATAATCGATTTTACCGATGCCCTTAACCAATTCTGTAACCCTTTGGCTGCGATTATTGTGATACCGTTCAAATCCATCATTAGTATCAAACTTTTCAGCATTAAGGTTATACTTTGGTTCAGTAGCTAAGAAGGGTGAATGATTAGTGTTGAATAGATAACCGGAAACAGGATTGATGTATTGAGGTAATACGTTGATCGGTTTAAAGGTTGTCCATAAGGTAGCCGATGCATTACCGGGCACAGTACTTTTCCAGTTGTATTGCGGATCGGGGTTACGAACCGGCAGTTTAGCATTGCTGATATAAAAAATGGTATCCTGCCGGTCAGCATACATAATGTTGAACATTGGCAGGCTTGTCATGCTAAGGGCATTATAAAACTCAGTAAAGCTTCTGGCTTTATTCATCCGGTACCATTGTTCCATCGCCTTAATATCCATCATAGCAGGAATACGCATAGCAAAAACACCTTTCTTTGTTTTTAATGTGGGGCCGTATTTACTCCAATAAACTTTTTTGCCAATATTGACCGGTATGCCTTTTACTTTTAGTTTGGCCTTTTTTGTTTCAAGGTTGATCCATTGATCATCAAATTTGTATTGATCATTATTAACCGGATTCATCTGCAACTGGAAGACATCAATTTTATCCGGGTAATTGACGGTATGTGCCCAGCCAAGATTTTCATTGGTGCCATGCAAAATAACACAACCGCCTGCCAGGAGACCACCGAGCATATTCCATCCCTGTTCACTTTGTACATGTGCTTCATAAAATGCCGTGGGGCCCTCCAGTGGCTGATGCGCATTGATAGCGAGGAAAGATTCACCCGTGGTGGTTTTAGAAGGATGAAACGCAAAGGCATTTGATCCCTGTGAGTTGAATCCAGGAATAGTAGCTATTTTTCCTCCTAATATCTGCGGCAAAGCATTATCAACGCCGCAAAAAATAGCGACGGAAAACATCACGGCGGTCATATAATCTTTTTCAGAAAAAGGAAATGCTTTTTTATACTTAACCGCGCCGGGATGTGCTTTGGCATAGGCATTCAATCCGGCAACATATCCTTTTACCAGCTCAACAAAATCAAGGCTAAGTGTACCCCATTGTTCTTCTACTGTTTGGCGGCATCTTAAAAGGTTTACTACATAGTCTGCTTCCGCTCCTTTTTTTCCCAATACTTTTCCCAACCTGGCCTGACCTGAGAGCACTACCAATTGTAAAGTGTTGAAATCATCTTCGGCATGAGCCCATGCTAGTCCGTAAGCCACCTCAGGATCGGTGGGTGCGAATATATGCGGTACGCCAAATGAGTCACGGGCAATAGTAATATTAGTGGGATTTATTTGTGCCTGTAACGAAAGACAAGCGATACATAGTGAGAATAAAAGCCATCTTTTCATTCCTGAAAATTAAAGAAAATAACCGGGAAGAAAAGAGGCAATAACATTAGCCTCGTTAACAACTTTTAGCCCCCCGTCTTTGTTATATTGAATTAATTAATCCTTTTTTAATAATGAATTTTTTAACAGCTCGCTGGGAAAACCTTATCATGGTGAACTATGAGATCGATCCGGCGATATTGCAAGCCTGGTTACCTGCTGGAACCGAATTGGATTATTATAATGGCAAAACCTATGTAAGTCTTGTAGGTTTTATGTTTATAAAATCAAAACTATTCGGTATACCCATTCCAGGTTTGGGAACCTTTGAAGAAGTGAACCTGCGTTTCTATGTCATCCGTAAGGAAGGCGACATAATAAAGAGAGGGGTAGTTTTTATCAATGAAACAGTACCGTATAAAGCAGTTGCCTGGCTGGCTAACAAACTCTACAGAGAACGGTATACCGCGATACCCACTAGCCATAACTGGCGGATAACCACGAAATCAAAAAAAGTTGACTACTATTGGAAAATAAAAAATAACTGGAACCATATTAAAGTAGATGCCGCTGCTGAAAACGAAGTCATGTTACCCGGCGGCATAGAAGAGTTTATTTTTGAACATTATTACGGTTACACTAAAGTATCCAACAGTTATACCGAAGAGTATAAAGTCGAACATCCCCGTTGGAATACCAATAAAATAAACAGCGCCGATATTAACTGTGATTTTGAAGCAATGTATGGAAAGCAGTTCTCTCATCTTTCCGGGCGAGCACCATCTTCGGTCATGATGGCGGAAGGATCGGCCATTGCGGTTAAATGGAAACGGAAAAAATTGGCTTCCCTTTAAAATGGCTTCCCATGCGTTCGCCGGACCAGGTAATTAATAATGCTCGGAAAGGGTCTTACCAGGCTGATAAAAGAATTGGTCAACCGTTTGTTTCCGAATAAGCCTTGTATACACCGCCCCATCTTTAACCGCATAGAAAATTGCCGGTTCCATTCCCGGCAATACTGCCCTTCCATTTCGGTTCTTGAAATGCGGCCCGACAAGAACAAGTTGATTTGATCAGCTGCGATCTTACTTGCGTGTAAAGCCATGCTCATTCCATTACCGCACAAAGGAGTGATCATTCCGGCTGCGTCACCGCTCATTAAGACATGATTTTCTACCTGTGTCTTTTTATCAAAACTGATCTGCGAAATAGTAAGCGGGGCTTCATACAAAAACTCACTTTCTGCAAATATTTTTTCCAGGTGTGGGTTCTGTGCCAAAATAGTCTTCTCCATTTCAGTTACAGAACCATTAGCTTTCTGAAGATTCCTGGCCGTTGTTAAATAGCAAAGGCAATATTTATCCTCCTCGATTTTTACAATACCGCAATACCCATTGTCAAAATTGTGAAGAGCTATTGTATCAACAGGAAATTTGGTTTTAATGTGATACTTAACTCCAATATAATTATTGAGTTTATTTTTACCTGCAATAGAAAATTTTCTTTTCCATTTGATATCTATATTACTTCGCTTTCCAAAACTTCCACAAACCAGTTTGCTTGTATACTTTTTTTGCGCTGTATCTATATTAAATCCCGACTGATCAAAAATGATATCATTCACTTTTGTATTCTCCATGACAGCAACGCCAACGGACCGGGCAATTTGAACCAAACGATGATCTAATAAGAACCGGCTGATACCAAAACCACCCAATGGTAATTTTTGCTCTAAGAGCTTGCCTTTGGTGGAAGATACCTGCAATCGTGATATGATTGGCAGATTCATGGCCTTGAGATCGATACCAAGACTGACCAGGAAGTCCCATGACTCCAGGCTGATATACTCACCGCATACTTTATGAAAAGGATAATGTTCTTTTTCCAATAAAATGATCTTATGCCCTTGCTTTGCCAACTGAATAGATAAGGCCAGGCCGGCTAATCCTCCTCCAACAATAGCAACATCATATTCTCCAACTTCTTTGGGAGAATCTTTGGTACCAACCAGTTGAATATTTTTTGTTTCTGTCATCCCTGTCCCGCTGAAGGATCTTTTTTGAAAATTACAAGGAAACGAAAAGCCCATCGCCAGCTAATGCTATAATTGTTTATTCCTGCCTGTTGAAACAGATTCTTCCAGTCTTGCTTAATAAAACTTCTTGCAACGGAAATACAAGCGTCATTTTTTACAAGATAAGATCGGCTGAAAAATTTAGTAATGTATTTGATCAGGTAGTAAGCCAGCCAATGCCGCTGGAGGTCATTGATAAAAAATCCTTTTTTACTATTTTCTTTCAGCCATTTTAACATAGGAATCAATTGCCCATTCGTAAAATGATGGCAAAACAATGATGAAAAAATAATATCCGGCCGCGTGTCTCCAAACCTGACAGCTGCATAGTCACTGCAGATCCATTCACAAGGTACCTGCGGATACTGTTGTTGTGCAAAGGCAATACATTCTGGATTCAAATCGATCCCGGTAAATACGACAGGTATATTATTTCGCAGGCAATATTTATAAATAGCAAAAAGGTTATCACCACCGCCACAACCTATTTCGCAAACCCTGACGGGTTCATTTTGTGTGATCAATTGTTTTACACCATTAAGCGTAATAGCATGACCGCCTAACCGGGTATTGATGATATCTAATTCTTTCAAAGTTTGGGCCATTGCTTCAAAAGAAATATCATCTCCGTCCATCAATTCTTTTACATTGCTTCGCTGGCGAAGATCGATCATGCGGATAAAATAAAAGTTTCCATTGTAATACCGGGACCGAAGGCCGCTCCAAAGATTTTACCCTGCGCCCTATTTTCTAATTGCTGCATTATCTTTTCCAGCACAAATAAAACGGTCGGTGATGACATATTGCCGTATTCCTTTAGCACCTCATAGCAGTTTTCTAATTGACCGTTCGTAAAGCCCAGGCTTTTGTGCACGGCTTCCAGTATTTTCTTTCCACCAGGATGTACGCACCAGTGTGTAATATCTTCTTTGTCTACACCAGCAGCCGTCACAGCATTGCTGACAAGGTTATTAAAATCTTCTTCGATCAGTTCCGGTATATAGCCGCTTAAGGTCATCAGAAAACCTTTGGAAGACAGCTCCCAGGCCATATCCTTTTTGGCCTTTACTGCCACCATAGAATAAAAATGGTCGATATTTAACCCCTTTGATGCATTATTTCCTGTTACTAAAACTGCAGCGGCTCCATCAGAAAACAACATGCTACTGGTCATGTTGTCGATAGTGTGTTCCTTTTGAAAATGAAGAGTACACAGTTCCGTACAAACGATCAATACATTGGCCTTGCTATCTGCCTTGCAAAAGGCATCCGCCATTTTTAAAGCATGAATAGCAGCATAGCAGCCCATGAAGTTGACCGAAGTGCGGAAGGTAGTAGCTGGCAATTCTAATAATTCCAATAACTCGAGATCCAGGCCGGGGGCGCTCATGCCTGTGCAGCTAACCGTAATGAGATGAGTGATATTACCGGTAAAATTTTCTACACATTTATTGATTGCCTGCAAAGAAAGTGGAGCGGCATGTTGCTGATACCATTGCATCCTTTGCTCCAAATCGGGAAAAGGTTCGAGGTTTTCTGTTGGTGAATAGAACTTCCAGGCATCAGCATTCAGGCTATAATCAGGTATAACCGAATAACGGGTCTCGATGCCTCCCTGCCGGTATAAAAACCTCAGCTTCCTGAGATCTCCTTCATTTAAAGCGTAAACCCGCTGCATAAAGTCAAGAATATTTTCTTGTTTATGCTGATGCTCCGGTACGGCAGTTCCTATGGCGACTATTTTACTCAAGCGATTTCCATATTAATAAAATGATAAAAGCGGTGTTGGTACATGAAGCAGCCAGCCAGTTCATCTTCATGGTATTCTTAAAATTGGCGGCATTGTTATTTTTTCGGACGGCTATAAACCACCTGGTAAAATAAACGAGAACGGGGAGAAAAAAGATGCTTATTAACAACAATTTACTTCCTTCCCTATTATTGATAAAGAATTGTGCCATGAATATCCAGGCGAGCAGGTATACAATTGCACAAAAAATGAAAGTGCCATTATATCCCAGCTTATAACTGATGGTGGCAACGCCATCGTCCAGGTCCTGCTGATGCTGGTAGATCTGGGTCAACGGATAAAATCCGCCGATGAGTAAAGCACAAATGACCATCCCCTGCCACGGAACCGAAAGAGTGTTTTCAGCATTGCTTCCATAATATACCAGCCAGAAAGTAAAGGCCCCCTGGAATATAATAACCGTCAGATAGCCTATAACAGGATATTGTTTTAATCTTATCGCCCGATAACTATAGGCCTTTGAAGCGCCGATATAAAGTGGCATAAGCAAACCAAATACAGAATCTACCATAAAGCCCAACAGGATTGCGGTTATATCCATTACAATCGTAGTCAGGTAAAGTTGCCTGGACGGAGGAGGAGGTTTTTCAAGCCCGCCGATACTTTGGGTGTCCCTGTCCATATAACTATTGTAACCATTGCTGGCGGGGTAAACAAGAAAATGCAGAATGACAAAAACAAGGATCGCCCGTGTCCAGTGAATATTGGGAACCTGCGCCAATGCAAAAAAATAAAGAGGTGACAGGAAAATGGAGAAAGGAAGCCTGAGCAATTTAATAGTTGAAGCCGAAAGCATCCGGAATTATTTGTTGTAAGTTAAGCCGACTTGTTTTGGCAGCTCCAAAATCTTGCCGTTTAAAGGCTTTACAATTTGGAATTAGTTCCCCGGAAAATCATTTTAGGCATCCTGTTAACAGGCTGGCAGCATTATTGGATGATCTACTTAAACACTTTGATCATCTAAAAAGTCAATATGAAAAAGTTCTCCTGGGTAATATTAGCCACACTGTTTTTGGCTGCCTGTAACAATAGTGCCGATAGTGATAAAGAAGTTATTGATGCCGATAGCTTTAATACCAGCGAAAAAAAGGAATTAAATAACAGGAATACCGGCGCTTACGATAGTGCTCAGCATGGCGATACCAGCTCCTATGAGCGCATGCCCAATAAAATAACAGATAGTGTGCCGCGGTAAATGAATAACCGGGCGGCTCTAATTTGTCTTATTGTCAATAAATATCCAGCGGTTCACTGAATTAGCCTCACCTTCTAAACAGACCTTATAGAACGAAGAAGGGAGACCTTTCAGATCGATGATTGTTTGCTGCGTTGCGGCAGGAACTTCTTTCACTAATTGGTATTCATCTTTGCCGCCTGTCTTAAATTTATTGGTTGTCGCCATCCATATCCTGATCTTTTCTTTTTTATTGGCGGCTTTCCAATTGATCGTCATTTGCTGTTTGGTAAAATTGATGGATGGTTCAACCAGCGATAATCTTCCTATCAATGGGACACCGTCCACCTCTCTTGCAATATCCGGGGGAATATTGATCTTCATAAATCTTGCAATGGTGGGCATTATGTCAACAATCGAGCTTTGTTGTTTGGTAAACCGGTCATTCAATTCTTTAGCATTGGTAAGTATCCATCCGGCTTTTTCTCTTGCTGACTGTCCGCCATGATGTTTGCCAGTAGCCGAGTCACGGCCATGATCAGTAGTTACAACGATCAGCCAATCCTCATAGAAGTTTTTCTGACGGTATTCAATGGCGTTCCAAATACGGCCTATTTGTCCATCCATATAATCAATTGCTTTAGTAAACTCAGGACTATCTCCGTACATGTGGCCCATGTCATCTGTATATTCCAGGTACACCCATGACAGGTCGGGTCCATTTGTGCGAATGCTCTTTGCTGCTTCATCAGTTACGCTTTCATCAATTCGATGCATAAAGTTCCGCTTTTCGTCCTGTGGGTAGTTGATCGTATCCAGTTCGAGTCCATCAAATTTGTAGTCAAAATAAATGGAGCCAGTTTCTTTCATACCATCACCGACGAGTTTGGTACGATTATCTTGCCAGGAGGAAAAAATGCCGATCTTCTTTTCCGGCGACTGTGCCTTTAATAGCCGGAAAATAGTTGGATAATAATAATTCGGCGCCGCTATATCATTATCCCAGACATTGTGTTTGTTGACCCAAGTGCCGGTAAGAACACTATTGTATCCAACCGCGGATATGGTCGGCGTTTGCGAATAGGCTCCTTTTTCTCCTCCCACCAGCGCCCTGGCGAAACCGCCTTCCTTCGAGATCTTTTTAAAGTTGGGTAAATCCAATCTCTCCATCACATCGGCGGGTATGCCATCTGCAATAATAAAAACCGTCTTTCTTATTTTATTTTGTGCGGAGAGAGTGGTGTTTAAAAAAAATAAACAAAGAATATACGTTAAGCGGGTCATTGCATGTTGTTTAATTGAAGTTACAAGTATTACTAATTCAAGTTTGCCCGGATCATTAAAAGTAAGAACGAAGTTGCTTAATTCCTTCAGCAGTTTTACGTTGAATCGTCAACTTTTAGTTATCATTTCTATAAAAGTCATTCCTTACAATCTTTTTTGAGAATTAAGCTGTATTTCTGTTGCAATCGCTATAACAATAAATTTGTCCGATGAAGTTGATGCTTTTCTTCTTTTTGCTTTTATCCAATAAACCCGGTTCTTTCCAGACATCACCAGTTTACGATAAGGAACAAACCGGCAAGGTGATCAAGATCGTTGATGGTGATACGTTTGATATGCTGACAGAAGAAAAAAGCACTCTGCGTATCAGGATGAATGGCATTGACTGCCCGGAGAGAAGACAAGCATTCTATCAAAACGCCAAAAATGCGCTGGCGGGTTATATCTTCAACAAGGAAGTGAAACTGTTCATTACGGGTCGTGATCGCAATAAGCGAATAATCGCTACTGTATATTGTAATGGTACAAATATCAACCTCGCGATGATACAAAACGGTTATGCATGGCATTATAAAAAATACTCGGCTGATTCTGTTTATGCGGGAGCTGAACAACAGGCACGCCGGTTGAGGAAAGGTTTATGGCGTGTGGATCATCCCATAGCACCATGGGATTTTAGAAAAAATTAGGTTGACAAACCTTAAGCTAATCCATTGCTCGCAAAAAAAAGACCCGTGAAATAAACATTCACGGGTCTTTCGTATAAGTTTTGATAAATGAGGCCGGGTATTATCTTAAGAAACTTCCTCTTAACCTTATACCCAGTTCAAGACCCACATACCATGATTTTTTCTTGTCGGCAAAAGGTGTATAGTCAGTGCCGTTGGAATTCAATTGGTAATTAGCATGAGGGTAAGCGGATATGTCTTTGGTATAAACAGCGGTCAGGCGGCCAAACTTGAATTCATAAAAATGCAGTTCCCCGATCAGTCTTTGAGTAATCGCGGAACCATTATCGGGTACCGATTGCTTAGTGATCGAAGTAACCGCTTTATCTATCCATTGATATTTGTGACCGAACACTACACCCGCCGAATACCCGGCGCCTATAGCCACAGAATAATTCCTCGTCTTGAATAATCTTCTTTCAAGTATAACGGGCATTTCTACATAGCTATAAGAGGTCTTAACGATCCTGACTTCATCATCAGGAGAGGTCCATAAGCCATCGTCATTTCGCTCCGCAAAGTTTCCGTAACGTGGTTTCAACGTAATGCGGTTATTCCCCTTTTTCTTGTCAATGTTCAGGTGAAGCGTTATACCCGCATGAAACAACCGGGTATTAAAATCATTATCCCGGTTAGTATTGTCCTTTAGCATGGGATCCAACAATGCATTTGCGTGGATGCCGTAATCAAGGAAATGATGTTTAGGGTCCGGTTTAGTGCTGGCTTTAGCAATTTTCTCAGTGGTATCTTTCTTCGGTTGTTTAGCCATTGGTTTCTTCAGTTTTCCCTCTGCTTCAAGACGGGCGTCTTCTTCCGCATCTATTTTCGCCTGGAATTCCAGTTCGCAACGGATATCAGTTTTACCAAACTCTATCATATGAAAATAGCGGCAACTACTGTCACCGGCCTTAAAAAGTGCATCCGCGATCTCTTTCATGTTGATCACCTTGACCACTTTTTTGCCCAGGGTGGTTTCAGCGAACATACCGGCGATAAAACCCTCGTTGTTTACCATCGGCATTCCTTTCGCAATACCTGCCTCCAAGGGCACTTCTACCGTCGCTATCCCGGATTTAGGTTGTTTGATCACTTCCATTTTGGCCTCCATCACCGCCCAAATCTTATCGCTGAGCCACTTGTCACGGAAGGTTGAATACTTTCCTTTCTTATAGGCCAGCGTGTGGTAATAGCTTCTTTGCCAGTCGCCCACTGGTGGCTTGGTTGCCTGGTAAAGCACTATGGTAAAAGCGCCGATGCGGCTTTCTTTGACTTTGGTAGCCTTGGTCCTGTAGCTATTGCCATAAAATTTAACTGACTTAATGCTGTTGGCTATTTTTTCGGCTGGGTAGTCTTTGATCGCAACGGCCCGGCGAACAGCAATAAAGTATACATTGGCAGAATCCTCCGCCGTGATCAATCCAAAATCACCAAGGCCCAGTTCAACTACATTATTCAGGTAGCTGCGGGTATACTCCGGGCTCTGAGCCATCATTTTGGTTGAAAAAAATAAGACGGAAAAAAGGAGAATGGTGCGGGTTACAGCTTTTTTGCAGGAACGAAACCTGTCAGCCAGGTAAAAATGGGGCATTTTTCACAGTTTTGGTTTTCAAATAGGATTGGGACCTCATGTAATAACTGAATAATAGGTAAAATATTGTACTGCGAAAAAGGCCTTAAACCGGCTTTCAGCTTCGTTTTCGGCGCCATTTGAATTAGGCGGCTCTAACTCCTTGATTTTTATCGCCTAAGTGTAAAAAAGAGGGCCGGTAAGAATACCAGCCCGATGTTCACATGAGAAAACTAAAAAAATTTAATTGCCGGCTCGTTGTCTTTCCTCCTCCGATCCCGTAGTTCTGCGACGGGCAGCCTGCACTTTATTATTTCCAAACCGGTAGTTAAAGCTGAGGGTCGCCACCCGGCTTTCGCGGAAGGCATGCCATTTTTCAACATATACTCCGGGAAAAGTGATGGTGGCCCGGGGACGGTTGGTCCAGAAAATATCCGTGATATTAAAACGGACCGTTCCCTTATTCTTCAAAACGGTTTTTTGTACCCCCATTGACATTCCCCATTGGGGTTTGGAGACCATAAAACCGTATTGTCCGCCGGAATTAAAATTGGCATTCAATTCAGTCGTCCAGCCTTTTTTAAAGGTGAAGCTATTGTTAGTGCTCATATCAAAGGCCGGCTGGCCATTATTCAAAACAGACCCTGCAAGATTCCCGTTAAAATGATTGTAGTACAGGTTGCCATTATTGATCATGTTCCACCATTTACTGATACGAATCGGAGCGGCCACCGTCAAGCCAATATAATCCGAGGATTCAAGATTGATGGGTATTTGTACCGTTACATTTTCTTCTGATGGAATGTTGGGAAATACATCTTTGAAACGGGCGATGGCGATGTTCTGATTGTTGTTTGTATGGCTATAACCCAGGGTGAAATTCAAATTTTTCAACGTATAATTCAATTCATAAGACCAGGTAAGCTGTGGCAATAAACCAGGGCTGCCCGTAGCATAAGTGGTAACATCAATTAAAAATAAAAACGGGTTGAGTTGCGAATAGCCGGGACGATCGATCCGCCGGCTAACCGAAACACCAATGGTCCGGTCCTCTTTGATATGAAAGTTAAAAAAAGCGCTGGGGAATAATTGAAAATAGCTGGAATCAAACCGAACATTACCATTTACCTGCTTTGTTTCAATATTGGTTTGTTCTCCACGAAGACCGATCTGCCAGTCAAATTTTTTATACGCTTTGCTAAAGTTGATATAAGCGGCATTATTATTTTCCGTATAAAAAAAGTGATTGGTCTTGTTCACATCATTCACCGGTACACCACTGCTTACATCGAAAAATTTTGCATCATTATCGCTGGAAACAAAACTGATCTTGCCGCCTGCTTCTACTTTTGCCTTATTTTTTAATGGCTGTATATAATCAACCTTCGCGGTTTTTAATGTCAGCTTCCCTTCCTGGTCGCCATCCAGTTTATAATTATCCTGCAATGGAGAGCCGTCATTTTTATAATAGCTGGTGAAATTATACGACAAAGAGTTTGACCTGAATGAGCCATAGTCGATATCAGTGGTAAGTTCTCTACCCGTGCTGTCAAAGCTGTGTTTGAAATTGACATTAGCAAAGATATTATTGGCATGATCATTATTGCCGGCCCTTGTTTGAAAGGTAGAAACCGGTTGATCCTGTGCATCCATTACCCGGGCCACATTATCAGTCTTCCGGGTGAAATGATTAAAGGTGCCATTGACCACAAAGCCGATGATCGTTTTTTTAGAAGGAAAGAAATCTGCTCCAAACCGTCCCGTGTGTGAATTAAACGGAAATCTTGCATAGTTATCTTTCAAATCCCGGCCCACGAAATTTCCGTTCTCATAAAAATTCCTGTCAAGAAATAAATGATTCAGTCCTTTACGATAAGCATAGTTATAATTACCAAACAGGTTTATTTTTTTATTGCGATAGTTGAAAGTGGTACCGGTATTTGCTTTTGGATAAACGCCTTGTCCATAGCCAGCCGTCAATGTTCCGTTTACACCAAATCGCTGATCCTTCTTCATCCGAATATCAATGATTCCGGAGTTACCTGCCGCATCGTATTTGGCGGAAGGATTGGTGATGATCTCAATGCGCTCGATAGCGCTGGATGGTAAACCCCGCAAATAGTTCGCAAGATCGGCCCCGGCCATGGGTGATGGTTTTCCGTCGATCATGATAATTACACCTTGCCGTCCACGAAGACCCAATACATCATTCTGGTCAATACTTACTCCCGGTGAACGTTCCAACACATCCATCGCCGAACTACCCGCATTGACAATACTGTTTTCCACATTTACTACCAGGCGATCACTTAGTTTTTGAATAAATGGTTTTTTACCCGTCACCGTTACACCCCCCAGTTGCGTCGACTGAAGTTGAAGAGAAAGAGACGGTACATTTATTTCCGCATTTGATTCCGATAATTCTGCGACGGAAGAATATTGTGATCCATAGTTAACCATTGTCGCTTTCAGCAAATACGAACCGAAGGAAATTTTTTCAAATTCTGCTCCGCCGGCTTTATCGGTGATGGCGACTTTTACCAAAGAAGAATCTTTGGCTTTTATTAATTCAACGGTTGCATTCTCCAATGCAATGGCTTTTTCATTGGAAATGGTGATTGTTATTTTTCCGCGACCGGTTGATTGAGCCGTTGCCATTACTGTCAATAAAATAGCCGGAATAAAAAGAAATACTGATCTCATGCGCTAAATTCTTAGACCACAAGATTGTTACAAAACGAATGAGTTCGTATTTAATTGGTACAGGCAGTGCTATGCAAAAGATGAGTGGGTTGGAAAAAAGTTAATGATGTCGGTTTTTTACATTATATCTCTCCGTCGGAAGGTTATCCCTGATAGACGGGCAAAAAAATAGTAGTTGCTTTGTGTAAACAACTACTATTGATATTTATAAAAACAACCTTACCTATTTCCTTCCCTGATCGCTTTAAACTCTGATCCGGTTTTCCACTCCGGCCATTTTTTTTCGGCGGCAATGCGAATACCTACACGGAACAATAATTGAAGATCATTAATGGCACCCGTCAGATCCCATGTTGAATCATACTCATCGGATGGCCGATGGTAATTTTTTGCTGTGTATTCATCCGCTTTTTGCCTGCCATAATCATTATCTTTTCCAACAACATCGGTACCATACTTGGTGTATAAAGCAGGCACTCCTGCCTTTGCAAAATTGAAATGATCAGAACGGTAATAATAACCGGCTTCCGGATGACTCTCGTTTACAGTGACTCTGTCAACCTTCGCCGCTTCTTCTTTTAAATAATCTTCCATTTCAGACTGACCCTGTCCAACAACGATGATATCCTTTGTTTTACCATAATAATTCAAACCATCCATATTAATATTAGCCAGCGTCATGTTCGTTGGATACACCGGGTTCTGTGCATAGTACGCCGAACCCCATAATCCTTGTTCTTCGGCTGTTACCGACAGCAGGATAATGGTTCGTTCCGGTTTTGTTTTCAAACTTTTGAATCCTCTTGCTATTTCAAGCAAACCGGCAGTCGCACTCGCATTGTCCAGGGCGCCGTTATAAATCGAATCGCCGGTGTCGTCAGGGGCGCCAATACCCAGGTGATCCCAATGCGCCGTATAAATGATCACTTCATCAGGATGTTTGCTGCCGGTTATCTTGCCAATGACATTGTAAGATTTATTGTATTCAGTTTTTACCTGCATGGTTGTAGAAACCTTCAGGTTCAGCGGTTCACCTTTAAAACCTCTCTGGTCTGCTTTGGAAAGCAGCATTGTATCTTTTCCCGCTGCTGCTAATAATTTTTTTGCCGCCGGTGCTGACACCCAGCCGATCACATCACATAATTTTTCTTCTTTACCACGGTTGTCTAACCGTAAGCGGGAGGTGTTCCAATTGTTTTGTACTACTTTAAATGGATAGCTGGCAGCTTCCGTATTATGAATGATCAAACATCCCTTTGCTCCCTGTTTGGCGGCTTCTTCAAATTTATAGGTCCAGCGGCCATAATAAGTCATTGTTTTTCCTTTAAACAAAGAACTATCACCAGCATTGAAGCCGGGATCATTTACCAGTATCAAAACTACTTTACCTTTTACATCCAGGCTTTCATAATCATTCCAGTTGTATTCCGGAGCTACAACACCGTATCCTGCAAAAACTAATTCATCATTGTTGAGTGAAATAGCAGAATCAGTTTTATCCGTCCAGATAACATAATCATCCAATCCTTTCAAACTGAATTTTCCTTTTGCAGACTGCACCTGTATTGATGGTGCAGCAGCAGTTGTAATTTTTACCATCGGCACTTCCTGGAAATAACTTTCACTGTTACCCGGTTCCAAACCCACCGCTATAAATTGTTCTTTCAGGTAATTGATCGTTTTTGTTTCCCCTTCAGAAAAAGGTTTGCGCCCGGTGAAATCATCGGAGGCTAATTGAGCGATATTTTTGCCGAGGCTATCGACACTAAAGGCGGCAAGACCATCCGGTTCGTCGACGGTCGTTTCATTTTGTCCGCAGGAAATAAATAATATACTGGCTAACAAATAAAATAGTATGCTACGAATCATAAGAACATTTTTAAGAATGGAAAATAAATGATTTTTCAAACGGGTATTCCGACTTTATGATAAAAGGTTAACGCCTTGTTTTGCATTTCCGGCAAAAACCAGGGCGAGGCTTCCTTTGAAATGCTAAAGCCATAAAACAAAAAGCCATTTTGTACAATACAAAATGGCTTCTGTTTCTATAAAAAATAATTACCCTTTATTGGGTTCCAATAATTTAAAGAACTGATCCAATTGTGGCAGAATAACGATTCTTGTCCGGCGATTAGAAGCGCGGCCTTCTTTCGTTGTATTCTCTCCAACTGGGTTATATTCCCCGCGACCCGCAGCTGCCATCTTCGCTGGATCCAATCCATATTCTTTTTGCAGAATTCTTACTACAGATGTAGCTCGCTTTACGCTCAGATCCCAGTTGTCCAGCACTAAACCTCCACCTTTATACTCCACATTATCCGTATGTCCCTCAACCATAAATTCTATATCAGGTTGATTTTTCAAAACCTTGGCCACCTTGCCCAATACGGTTTTTGCTTCGGCCGTTACATCATACTTTGCTGTTTTGAAAAGAAGTTTATCCGAGATATCGATGTATACGACACCCTTATCCACTTTAATATTAATATCCTGGTCGTTCATATCTCCTACAGCTCCTTTAAGGTTCATCACCAGGGCCATATTCAACGAGTCTTTATGCGCTATCTGTTGTTGCAACGTCTGAATGTAAGAGTCCTTGGCGCCGATATTCTCCATTGATTTTTTGATACTTTCCGCCTGTGAGCTGGAAATAACAGAAAGATCCTGCAGTTGCTTTAACGCCTGTGTATTGTTTTGTTTTAAAAACTCAATTTGATTGTTAAGGTTGGCAATATCCTTTTCTAAGTTACTTTTCTGGCCCTGAAGGGTGGCTTTTTCATCGTTGCAGGCGCTAAGGTCCCCTTGCAACCTGGTTTGTTCTGTTTGTAACGTAGCATAATCAGCCTGTGATTTTTTAAATTTCTTACTGCTCACACAGGATACCAGGAACAAAGCCGACATCCCTGTAATTGCAATTTGTTTTAGATTCATAATGGACCTGTTTTAAATGAATAAAATATTTAGATTGTAAATAGTTCGGTGTTTCGCCCAGGATAGGTTTTAAGGAAGGCAAAGATAACAGATCAACAAAGTTCATTCCCTGAAACTTTGTTAATAAATTTTATTCCAAAAACATGCCCGTTTTCACCGGTCAGCCAATGATAAGTAGAAATTCTTTTATTATGATAAAGCTCCCGGTTGTTTACACCTTTGGTAATGTATAGTTTTCCTTTGTTTACATGGTTTATCACGTTTATATGCCCGATCCTACCCGTTTACCGAAAAAATAATCTCCACTGGACAAAAAACTTTCACCTTTGCGCTGCATAATTTAAAAAAATGGCAACCGATCGTAAAGCAGCAGTAGGTTTTATTTTTATCACCTTATTGATCGACGTAATGGGATGGGGGCTGATTATCCCCGTGATGCCCGATCTTATTTCCCAATTGAAAGGTATTTCCGTAAATGAGGCCAGTCCCTATGGCGCTTTGTTATTATCTGTATATGCTTTTGTCCAGTTTTTATTCGCACCTGTTATCGGCAACCTAAGTGATAAATATGGCCGCAGACCTGTATTACTGGCATCACTTTTTGGCTTCGGCATCGACTACCTTTTCCTGGCTTTAGCGCCAACCTATGGTTGGCTATTTGTTGGCCGCGTCATTGCGGGCATTACCGGCGCCAGCTTTACTACCGCCTCGGCTTATATTGCCGACATAAGTACTCCGGAAACCAGGGCCAAAAATTTCGGTATGGTGGGGGCGGCTTTCGGTGTAGGTTTTGTTATCGGGCCGGCTTTGGGAGGTTTGTTGGCGGGACTTGGCACCAAAGCTCCTTTTTATGCGGCGGCCATCCTTTGTCTGCTTAACTGCCTTTACGGGTATTTTGTTTTGCCGGAGTCGTTAAGTAAGGAAAACCGCCGTGAGTTTAGTTGGTTAAGAGCGAACCCCTTTGGTTCATTGCAACTATTAAGAAGAAATCCCGCTATCGGCGGACTGGCATTCTCCTTTTTCCTCATCTACCTTGCATCACAGGCAGTGCAGGGCAACTGGAGCTTCTTTACCATATACCGTTTTGATTGGAGCGAAAAAATGGTGGGCCTTTCATTGGCCGTAGTTGGTCTGCTGGTAGGTATCGTCCAGGGAGGTCTTATCCGGTTTATCAATCCGAAGCTGGGAGATGAAAAAAGTATCTATGTTGGCCTGCTTTTATATACGCTTGGACTTGTATTATTCGCTTTCGCCACGGAAGGCTGGATGATGTTTGCATTTTTAGTCCCTTATTGCCTGGGAGGTATTGCCGGACCAGCGCTTCAATCTATACTGGCAGGACATGTGCCATCCAATGAACAGGGAGAATTGCAAGGAGCATTAACCAGCTTAATGAGCATCACTACCATTATCGGCCCGCTGATCATGAATTACCTGTTCAAATATTTTACCACGGACAAAGCTCCATTTCATTTTCCGGGAGTGTCTTTTTTGTTGGGAGCTGTATTTATGTTGCTTAGTGTTATTATCGCCTGGTATGTATTGACCAAAGAAAAGAAAGCAGCCTTGCAACGATCAACGGACAGCCTGTTTTAATGCTTCGACATTTTTCTTTTCACTGCCGATAAATATTTTATCATTGATAATGACAACAGGTCGCTTAAGAAATGTGTATTCTTCTAAAATATAATTTCGATAATCCTTTTCTTTTAGCGGTTTATCCTTCAGACCAAGTTCTTTGTATTTCAAAGCCCGCCGGCTAAAAAGGGCTTCATAGCTGCCCGCCATTTTTTTCATTTCATCCAATTGCGGGGCCGTGATCTTTTCTGTTTTAATATCCTGCATTTGGAATTTGGCTGCCGTTATTCCAGTTTCCTTAATGATAGCGGCACAGGTACTACAGGTGCCGAGATAGTACATCTTCTTCATACTAAAATTGCTGTTTACTCTTATTTAAATTGAAAATATAGCTTTATTGCCGCTTGGGTATTAACCGCCAATAATAATTTTTAGGCCCGGCACTTGAACTACGGAATGTTTGTAACTTGCCGGCCTTAATCCGAAAAGAACTACATAATAAGAATTGAATTAGTTGTACTCATTAAGATTTTACATCCAAAACAACAGGATATGACAAAGGACGAGGTCTTTAAAACAGAGATTGAAAAAGCGAGCGATTTTAAGTTTGGCGCCGGTGTTGCCAAAGTGTTTGACGACATGGTGAATCGTTCCGTTCCCTTCTATAGCGAAATGCAGCGCATGATAGCGGAATTAGCTGCCGACCATGCTAAAGAAGATTCTGATGTATACGACCTGGGCTGTTCCACCGGGACGACCATGATTGGGATGGACAGCTGCGTTGATAAGAATATACGTTTTATCGGTATAGATGATTCTCAACAAATGTTGGATAAATGTAAGGACAAACTGACGGAATTAGGTTTTGCGAGAAACTATGAACTACGCCTGTCCGACCTGAACCAGGAAGTTAAAATTGATAACGCTTCCGTGGTTGTTCTTTGCCTGACCTTACAATTTATTCGCCCTATCTATCGGGAAAAACTGGTAAGATCGATTTATGAAGGATTGAATCCCGGTGGTGCATTGATCCTGGTTGAAAAGATCCTGGCGGAAGATAGCCGCTACAACCGTGACTTTATTAACTATTACTACAACTATAAACGTCGTAACAATTATAGTGAGCTTGAAATTTCACAAAAAAGGGAAGCCTTGGAAAATGTATTGATCCCCTACAAACTCAGTGAAAATATTTCTCTGCTCCGGGACCAAAAATTTGATCATTGCGAAGTATTTTTTAAGTGGTACAATTTCGCCGGTCTTATCGCCTTAAAAAAATAAAACGCAAACCCACTTTTTAAAAGATACTTAACCAACCATTCCATGGTAAGCATTGGCAATTTTTTCTTTAAGTACCGCAACTGGATATTTATTCTATTTTATGCCGCTTTGTTTATTCCCTCCTGGCCTCTTTTTTCAAAAGAAGCTTTTGGTGAATTCTATTACTGGTGGCCGGTGATCATTGGCCTCGTGGTTACTATTACG
>JANOCH010000250.1:0-2479 GCA_031412015.1 Chitinophagaceae bacterium | reverse complement strand
AATGACGGCAAAAGCCTGGTCGGTAACACTTGAAAAACCAAATCCATTCAGATACTTTTGAAGATTTTGGCCGGGCTCCGAGTTCATATAACTCAAGGCTTTTTGCGGCTGTTCGATGCGAAGGTATTGGTTCAACAAGCTAACATAACCGGGCATTTTGAGGGTAGCGAACTTTAATGAATCAGCCATGGCAATCGACCTTTCAAAATAACCGATAGCTATATCATAACTTTTTTTGCCGGCAAACAGGTTACCGATGTAATTTATATCGACAACACGCTGGTAAGCAACATTTCTTTTTTTACTTTCATCCAGTTTTTTATAGGCCAACGTAGCATAATCAATCGCCCGGTCATAATCTTCAATTGTTCTGTAAAAATCAGCAAGGTAGTGGTAACAATTTCTCACCAGGTCAACTTTCCTGTTTCCCCCTTCCTTATCGTTTTCCTTAATACCTTCTGCAATTCGCAGGGCATTCAGATAATGGCGGAGTGCCAGTGTTTTTTCATTTTTCGCCAGGTACACCATGCCGTAAGTAACATGCGCCTCAGTTTTGAGACTATCATCAGCAAGTGTTGAGATAAGCGAAAAAGCTTCATTCACATACGTCAATGCTTTGTCTTTGTCAGGAATGGCTAAATGCACCGATGCCAATTTCAATTGAATTCCCCCGACCTCCGCTTCTAATTTGTTCTGCCGGGCTATAGTCAGCGCTTTATTATAAGATTCTACTGATTTATTGATATAATCCTTCTGCCCTGCAAAATAACTGTATCTTAAACCGTTTGACTTATAGGCATCGATCATTATTTTGCGGTCTCTTGATTCTTCGGCAATATTGATCAATTGCTTTCCAAAAATATCTGCTTCCTGGGGATTAATGTTCATCAATGTGCGGGACAGGTTATCAAGCAGGGTTGCTTTTTCCTTTATCGTCGGCGCTTTTGCCAATGCCGTTTTAAGTGAGTCAACCAGGACCTCTTGTTGTTGGTAACTTTTAATGCAAATGAAAAGGCTGATTAAAAACAAGGAAACTCTGCTACAGTAGCCCATGTGAGGAGGTTTAGCCAACAAATTAGCAAAGAATCTTTCTACGATAAAATTACTTGTAAGAAAGTTTTGAAAAATGAGAGGCGGCAGAGTCCGCACAAAAAAATATGACCACTACGCCCAACACTATCTTAACCAGCTGCGTTTTTTATCTCCACTTTAGTGTATTAATAAGATGAAGTACATCCTTTTTCAGAAAATCATTGACTATTCCCAGCGAGTCTTCATTCGGTGATGTATTGAAATACAGGGCCCCCCGCAAAAAATGTTTGGTAGAATCCGTTAGAAAGAATTGATTAGCAGTAGCTGTATTGCCACTTAAGGAAAAATAAATTCCTTCTACCCCATTCGGGGTTCTCATCAGGCTATCATTGATCCCGGTTGATACATCCGAATGTTGTTTATACGCCATCTTAAAGCCATCATTGACCAGGGAGTCAAAATTATTTTTCGCCACTTCTTTATAACTAATGTAAATACGTCCGCCAAAACGGGGTACGTCAATATTGATCCACCAGTCGTTTTCCGGTTTGGAATCAAAGAATAAGGTGTCTTTTATTACTTCGGAGTAAACCGGGTATTCAAAGGTGTAGGGATAACCCGCCCTATCAAACAGCAAGTATTTTTTTTCAGGAAAGTCGATGTGGAAATACCCTTTCTTTTTATAGGTATAGGCGCTGTTACAAGACAAAAGAATACCAGTGAAAGCGAAGAAAAGGAGGATAAAAAAAAAGGATTGTTTCATCAGGAAATATTCTTTATCAGGATTTTTTATTGACTGTTACTTTCACCAATCGAACCCGGTTGCTTTCGGCATCCATCACGGTAAAATCGAAATCGACGCAATTAATTACATCATTAACTTTGGGAAATTCCCCCGCCAGTTCCAACACCAATCCACCCACTGATTCACTTTCACCCCGTACTTTATCAAAGGTATCCATGGGCAAGTGCATTATTTTACACATGTCATGGATCATCGTTTTACCTTCAAATACGTAATTGTTTTCATCCAGTTTTTTGTTTTGGCTTTCTTCCTCATCAAATTCATCACGGATGTCACCTATTACTTCCTCCATGATATCCTCCATGGTCACGATGCCACTTGTACCACCAAACTCGTCCACCACAACAGCAAAATGAACTCTTTTAGTTTGAAAGTCCCGCAATAAATCGGAGATCAATTTTGATTCCGGGACAAAATAGGGTTGACGCATGAGAGGATGCCAGTCGAAATTATCTGCTTCCTGCAGAAAAGGGATCAGGTCCTTGGTATTGATAATACCTGTTACATCATCCATATTTCCCTTATAAACAGGCAGGCGGGAATAGTGAAGCGTCTCCACCTTACGAACCACGTCCGAGAAGGAGGAATTATAGTTAATGCCATTCACTTCAAGCCGGCTTCTCATGATCTGCTTTACGGAGA
>JANOCH010000249.1:0-1599 GCA_031412015.1 Chitinophagaceae bacterium | reverse complement strand
AATCCACTTTTAATTTTTAATACACGATCTTCTATTTGGTAATAGGTTGTTAGCACCATATGTATAATAAGGGCAGTAAGAATAAGTATAATGGCGAGCCCAAACCATACTTTGTTATAAATCACTATGAATCCAAATCCGGCTAAAATGATGACGACGGGTAGTATGAATTGTATTCCTGGTTTTGATCTGTAGATTGACATTTTATATGGTAGTTGTTTTGAAGTTAGTATAAAGCTTTGTGAGCCTTTGTTCCAAATCTAGCTTTTTATAGATGAAATCAGTGATAGGGCCGGCCTGAGTATGGGCATTGAAAGCGAGCTCTTACTATTATTTGTTTTTCCCTTTGGGTTCGTTTCTCGAATGGCAATGCAGCCCGGCACCGTCGTGATGCAGTGGCATGCAATCGATCTGTACCACCTTTCTTCCCGGGAAAGCTTTTTCTAATATTTGCTTCGCCTGTTCATCTGTTTCTTTTAACCCGGCCGGAAGCCCTTCTTTCCATAAGCTTGCGGTAACGATCGCTTTATTGGCGATCACAAAATTCATATACCCGGTCGCCAAATAAAACTCCACGGAATCGGTCATTACATTATTGAACCATGACTGTTCAACCGTGGTTAAACTTTTGTAGTCCATCTTTTTTGTCATCAGTGGCCCGGCCGGCAGCCGGATAATATCAAAAGGTTTTCCATCCTGCGTAGTGCTTTGTTTCAGGATACGGTAATTCTCTTCCATTCTGTGAAAAGTTTCAGTTGCTATTTCGTTACCTGCTGTATCTTTTTCGTTAACCGCTGCCAGTAAAACCGTATTGGCGTTGACAAACCTGCAAAACTCATCAATATGTCCCCCGGTGCCGATGCCATATTTACCATTTTCCAATTTGCCCCATTCTTCTTCTTTCGGTCCTTTCTTAAGCCAGATGATCTTTGTTACACCCAATACCCTTTTATATTCTTCTTCAATTTGTGACCTCGTCATTGTTTTGTTTCGGTCCAGTTCCACTGATTCAACCAGCAGCATGGTTCCTTCACCATTCGTTTGCCAGGCTCCTCCTTCGGAGATCATCGATGACGAAATTACCGGGAGATTCATTTGCTTCGCCACATTCCGGTCTATCGCTTCCGCACGTTCATCAGGATGCAGGAATTTGAAATCCGCAACAGCAAATTCGCCTTTATCATTTCTTATGAAAACAGGACCCGGGTCCTGAATAGCGCCAAACCCCGGATCATTGTAAAATAATTCAATGGCTGAAGTGTCGACACTATTATGTAGTAAAACATGATATATCCTTGCCTGCAACTGCTCTTTGTTATAATTCAATTGCGGGCCGTAAAAAACTTTCACTTTCTGTTGTGGATGAATTTCTTTTATCGCCTGGAGGATCGTAGAATAAAAAGGCTCGCCACCAAGGAAGCCGGTCTCATTCCAGCTTAGCCAAATGTATTCCTGTTCTTCAAACTCTGAGGGAATAAGATAGTTTTTATTGGCGGCTGAATCACAACCGATGTTGGATAAAAGGGAGAAGAGGATCAGAAAGAGCAGAAGATATTTCATAGACTGATAGGGTCTTGTCAAACAGAGCCGCTACATAAT
>JANOCH010000248.1:0-6440 GCA_031412015.1 Chitinophagaceae bacterium | reverse complement strand
AAAGATGAAAAAGAGCAAGACCTCTTTTCCATCTTTTCTCTTTCTAACTCTTAGTTAAATATTTAACCCCCCGCAAACACTGATCGTTTGTCCCGTAATATAAGATCCCATATCAGAAGCCAGGAATAAGGTAGTATTGGCAATATCTTCTGCACTCGCGAAACGTCCTAATGGGATACCGGCTTTGTATTTATCACCAGCCTCTCCCTCTTTTAAGTAAGAGGTCATATCCGTTTCTACAAAACCCGGCGCAATGGCATTGCAACGAATATTGCGGCTGCCCAATTCCTTAGCCACACTTTTTGTAAACCCAATGATACCTGCTTTACTGGCTGCGTAACTGCTTTGACCAGCATTTCCCATTTCGCCTATTACCGAACTCATGTTTATGATAGCGCCGTTTCTTGCTTTCATCATCGGTTTGATCACCTGTTTGGTCATATAAAAAACACTGTTCAGGTTTATTTTAATTACGTCATCCCATTGATCAGGGCTCATTCGCAGCAAGAGGTTGTCTTTTGATATACCCGCATTGTTGACGCATATATCAACGCTTCCAAATTCTTTCAGGACATCATTCACAAATGCCTCGCATTGGGCAAAATCACCGGCATTACTTTTATAGCTTTTGGCTTTTACACCCAGTGCTTTTAATTTTTCTTCCAACACTGCCGCCTTTTCGGAACTGCTGTCACTAACATAGCTGAAGGCGACATTGGCGCCATGTTCAGCGAATTTTAAAGCAATGGCTTCACCGATACCACGTGCGGCACCGGTAACGATAGCAGTTTTTCCTTCTAATAATTTCATGCAATGATTTTTTATGGTCAGCAAAAATAAGCTAAACAGTTATGCCGATTCAGTCAGGAATTTGTTATGGCCAGTATCTCTTCCAGGTATTTCCTTTCATTACTCAACCTTGGCACTTTGTGTTGACCGCCCAACTTTCCTTTATTTTGTAACCAAAGATTAAAGGTTCCTTTTTTCAACGAATGCAATACCGGTAATCCTAACGCGATATCTTTCTGCCGTTTAGCCTCGTAGTCACTATTGATACTTTTTAATGCCGAGTCCAGTTCTTTTGTAAACGAATCGATATCATCAGGCTCTTTTTCAAATTCTATCAGCCATTCATGAGCGCCATTGGCATTATCCGAAAAGTAAACCGGCGCTGCGGTATAATCATTGACCACTGAGCCGGTTTTTTCACAGGCTATCGCAATGGCCTTATCTGAATTATCAACGATCACCTCTTCTCCAAAAGCATTGATATAATGTTTTAATCTGCCTGAAACTTTTACCCTAAAAGGCGTTAAAGAAGTGAATTGGATCGTGTCTCCCACCAGGTATCTCCATAGGCCGCCATTGGTGCTGATGATGAGGGCATAGTTCTTTCCAAGCTCCACATCCTGCAAACTTATTGTTTGAGGATGTTTTTTGCCATATTCACCTACCGGCATAAACTCCATGAAAATGCCATGATCGGTAAACAGCAACATGCCGTCATCACCCGGGTTTTCCTGGGCGGCGAAGAAACCTTCGCTGGCATTGTACATTTCAATGTAGTTTATTTTCTTACCGATGAGTCTCTGAAATTGCTCTTTATAAGGAGTGAAAGAAACGCCACCGTGCATATATAATTCCAGGCCGGGCCACACTTCCGACATTGTTTTTTTGCCGGTAATTTCTAATATGCGTTTAAACAAAACCAGTGTCCAGGTAGGAACTCCTGATATGGAGGTCACATTTTCTTTGATCGTACTATTTGCCAGTTTTTCAATCTTGCTTTCCCATTCATCCATCAGGGCGATGCTTAGATCGGGGGTACGAAGCCAATGGCCCCAGAAAGGAGTGTTCTGCAATAAGACGGCACTGAGATCACCATACTGTGCTTCATTATTCAACGGATTAATGTTGTGGCTGCCACCTAACACCAACCCTTTGCCGGTAAGTAATTCGGACTCAGGGGCGAAATTGTAGTAAAGGGTCAACGCATCCTTCGCTGCTTTAAAATGACAATCTTCCAGGCTTTCTTCGCTGATCGGGATGAATTTACTTTTATCGCTGGTGGTTCCGCTGCTTTTGGCAAACCAATAAATGGGCGTATTCCACAAGACATTTTGCTCGCCCTGCATGATGCGTTCAATATAGGGCTTCAGGTCCTCGTATTCGTGAACGGGAACAGCTTGTTTAAAGGTTCTGATATTAAACAGCTCATGAAAATTATACTTGCGCCCAAACTCTGTGTATTGAGCCGAAGTGACAAGGTCCTGCAAAACTTCCCGCTGGGCATCTAAGGGGTTATTTTTCCAGGCTTCGATGCGCCAGTACCGCATACGGGCCAGGGATGATATGGCAGGGCTTAATAGACTCATTGTTGCAGGCAAAATAAGTTATTTGCAGGAATAGATGGTAAATGGAAATTTATTCCTTCTTTGAACTTTCAGAGGCCCTGACCGCCTCTTCATACAAATAATCTTTTCGTTTCAATTCGAAGTTTCTTCCGAGATAAAGTTTTCTTACCTGCTCGTCGTCGGCTAACTCTTCAGCAGTACCGTGTTTAAAGATCTTTCCATCGATCAGCAGGTAAGCCCTGTCACAGATAGATAAGGTTTCTGTTACGTTGTGATCGGTGATAAGGATACCGATATTTTTATATTTTAATTTGGCGACAATAGCCTGGATATCTTCAACGGCTATCGGGTCAATCCCGGCAAAAGGCTCGTCTAACAATATAAATTTGGGGTCAACTGCCAAAGCCCTGGCTATTTCCGTTCTTCTTCTTTCGCCACCACTTAGTACATCCCCGTTGCTTTTCCGTACATGATGAAGATGGAATTCGTCAAGCAATGATTCCAATTTGTCCTTTTGCTGCTGTTTGGAAAGCCTGGTCATTTCAAGCACCGCCGAAATATTATCTTCCACGCTCAGCTTACGAAAAACAGATGCTTCCTGCGGAAGGTAGCCAATACCCATTTTGGCCCTTTTGTACATGGCAAGCGAAGTAATATTCTGTTCGTTTAAAAAAACATCCCCCTCATCGGGTTTTATCAGGCCCACCACCTGGTAAAAGGAAGTGGTTTTACCAGCTCCATTGGGTCCCAACAGACCGACGATCTCTCCCTGGTGTACTTCAAAGGACACATGGTTGACAACCGTACGGCTACCGTATTTTTTTACCAGGTTTTTGGCGTAGATGCTGATAGACATAAGGTGGCAAAAATAAGGTATGGGCACCAGCCGTTCAAGAAGTTCCAAACCTTTAACAGCCTGCTACGATTTAAACTTCCAGAACTCTTTAAACCTTTTAAACTCTTTATGTCTTTCTGCATTAGCTTTGCACCCCGATAATATAGCCGGTATAATCCGGCAATAACCACAGAAATAAGCTGATGAAAGTAATAGACCACATTAAAAAAGCAAAAGGAACACTGGTATCTTTTGAAGTCTTACCGCCCTTAAAAGGAAAAGGTATTGAAGCGTTGTATAAACACCTGGATCCATTAATGGAGTACAAGCCATCCTTTATCAATGTTACCTATCACCGCAGCGAGCATGTGTTTAAGAAAAGAGCGGATGGAAGTTTTGAGAAAGTAATAGTTCGTAAAAGACCAGGGACAGAGAGCATTTGCGCCGCTATCATGAACAAGTATAATGTTGATACGGTACCGCATTTGATCTGCGGCGGCTTTAGTATCAATGAAACCGAAGATGCCCTGATCAATCTTCGCTATTTGGGGATAGACAATGTATTGGTATTGCGGGGCGATGCTGCCAAAAATGAAACGGCATTTGAACCGGAACCAGATGGGCACCGTTATGCCAGTGATATGATCAAACAAGTGGTTGATCTGAATGCCGGGATCTACCTGGAAGATGATCTGAAGGGGACACAAAAGACTGAATTCTGCATTGGTGTTGCAGGATATCCTGAAAAACATTTTGAAGCGCCCAATATGGCGACGGATCTCAAATACCTCAAAGCAAAAGTGGATGGTGGTGCAGACTATATCATTACCCAGATGTTTTTTGATAATGAAAAATTCTATGCATTTGTAAAACAATGCCGCGAAGCGGGCATTACGGTTCCCATTATTCCGGGTCTGAAACCTGTTTACAGCAAAAAACAATTAACCGTATTGCCAAAGACATTTCATATTGATCTCCCTACCGATCTTTCCAACGAAATTTTAAAATGTAAAACGGATGTGGATGTAGAAAAAGTAGGCGAAGAATGGCTGCTTCATCAATCCCGGGATCTTAAAAAGAGTGGTGTTCCGGTGTTGCATTATTATACGCTGGGACGGCCAATGGTGGTGGCGAATGTGGTGAAGGAGTTATAAACAAAGAGGTGAAAGAGAAAAAGAGGTAAAGAGAAAGCACCATATAATCCTTGGTTTTTAAAAAGAAAAAAAGTTAAAGAGAATTAGATTGTACCTATAATACAGAAAAGGAGAAAAAGAGGCAATACTCTTTTTCTCCTTTTCTCTCCTGAGCTTGTCGAAGGATATCTCTTAGCCTTATTTGGAAATTCTACTTAGCACCTTCTGATCGACTTTCACAGGATACTTTTTCTTTAACCCCTGTATCCATTCCTGCTCCAACTGGGTTTGATAGTCATTCATCACCAGTCCTTTTGCTTCATTGAATGAACGGGGAGAAGTTTGTTCGTAAACTTTATTGATAAGCGCAAAAGATGCCGTCTTATCTGTGGAGTTCACCGTCATTGAAGTGATAGTTCCTTGCCTTGGTGTTTTATCAATACCTGGTATCTGGGCCCATTCATATCTTGCGGAATCCGCCACTACTTTTTCGCTCATTGTTTCCACTGTCTTTTTCCAATCGGCCGGATCTTTCTTTAATTGATCCGCCAGGGTTTTCGCGGTTCCTTCATCCGAGCAGAAAAAGATGACCGCATCAGCGCTTTGCTTCCAATTGTACTGGCTTTTATTTTTTTCATATAAAGCCTGCAGGGCGATAGAATCATTTTGCGCCTTGTTCCATACTTCCTGCTGCATGATCTCGAAGAAAAGATTACCATCCCTGAACTCAGCCATCTGGTTGCGGAAATCATCATTGAAATCCTCCAGGTGTATTCGGTAATATTGATACAACCCATTTTTGCTGAACTCATCCATCAGGTCCGGATATGCTTTTAGTGTATTCCTGTCTGCTTTGTAACGGTTGATCTGCGCATAACCGATCCAGTCTCCAACACGAAAGGTGCTATCTCCAATTTTAAATACAGGAGATTCACTGGTCAGATTCTTGCCAATACCCGCAGGTTTGAAATCGAGCAAGCTATCGCTATAGGCCCATAAGGCGGCGTCAGTATATAATTTTTGAAACCCGGCTTTGCTTTTTACGCGGGTGTAAATAAAATCTTTGGCCGTTTTCCATCGATCATCCGACATTATCTTTTGTTGCAGCGCTTCAGTATTTGTCTTATCGGCGGCGTTGGTAATAACAGGCTTTGCCAGGATTCTTTTTACAATATGATAGCCATAGGCCGTTACAAAAGGCTTACTTACACTCCCATCTTTTAACGCCCAGATAGTTTGCTCAAAATTTGGATTATACTGACCAACAGAAATATCAGGAACATTTCCATCGCTGGCGGCGCTAACATAATCGTTGCTGAATGTGGCAGCCAATTTGGCGAAATCATCACCTGCCTCAATACGCAGGTATAGTGAATCAGCCAGCCTGGCGATATTCCTTTTACCTGCTTCATCTATGCCGGGAGGAAAGGCCAACAATATTTGCTGCACTTTTATTTTGCCTAAAGCTTTTCTTTCACCTAGGTTCTTGAAAATAAGGTACCCTGATTTTGATAACCAGGGTTTTGAATATTTCCCCGCAGCGGTTGAATACACGATGTTCTCGTATTCATAAGGCAAGGTAAAAACTGTAATATAATTCAGATCGCCCTTATTCATTTTCGCATCGGGATCATCAGAAAATTGCTGGGCAAGAGCCAAAAAATCTTCTCCCTTAGCCAACCGCTTTACTATTTCATCCAGTTTCTTCTTTGCAGCGATCGAATCATCAACTCCCAAATTGTTCTTATTAGAAATAAAAATATAGGCCGTGTGAATGTCTTTAAGGCTGCGCAGAAAAGCTTCGTTGGTCATGCGGTTGATCGCTTCAGGATCGCTCATATAATTTTCGATGACCTGGCTGCGCAGGTTCTCGATCTCACTGGTAATATTTGGCAAGCTGTCATAGCCCCTATCGTAGGCTTCCCGGATCTTTAGCCTTGAGTTGATATACAGGTCGAGGTATTCCTTAATGGCTTTGGATCTGCTGGCATTGGGTTGCTGGTTATTTTTATTAAATGCCCGGAGAAATTCGGTTGCATCGGCTTTATACTTTCCGTAGGTAAACAGTGTTTGAGAAGAAGCATCGACCATTAGACAGGAAATAATGATCGCAATCAG
>JANOCH010000247.1:0-5773 GCA_031412015.1 Chitinophagaceae bacterium | reverse complement strand
CGGAGTTGGTGATGGCAAAATTACCCACGCCGAAACCAGCGACTGCTGCTGGCAATTCCTTTATTTACATTTTTGTAGTGGTAGCGCTCGCTTTAACCGGTGCTGCTTTATACTATTTCCGAACCTTTATTGCAAGCCTGTTTACCAGTATTACCCCATTGCTTATTTATTTAACAGCCACCACCATCATTACGCTTGCGGTAATCTTAAGCATGGATATGTATAAAAATTATCACCGGAAAATGAGAGCCCTAGATTTTTATTAAACCGATGCAACATTCAGATCAGCTATTCGTCACATATACTATAATTAAAATAAAATGAAAAAAATAATCACCACTGTAATCGCCACCCTTGTAATAGTTGCCGCCAACGCACAGGGCGATTCCGAATTCGATCGAAATGTTTTTGAAGCGTGTGCTGTGATATTCGTCATGCTTGCCATTATGGTCTTTATCCTGGCGGTCATTAAAAAAATAATGGACTATCGCCTTAAAAATAAAATTGTCGACAAAGGCATATCTGAAAATATCGCTTCCTCGATCCTGCAAACAACTCCGCACGAAGGCATTAACGCCAATATCAAATGGTTTGCCATTTTAGCGGGGATCGGCGCCGGGCTTATGCTTGTTAACTACACCCAACCTTTGGGATTTCATTCCGTAGCCATTATGGCTTTTAGTATCTCCCTGAGCTTTTTAGGATATTATTTTTTTATCAGGCAATCCGGAAAACAATAATCTTTGCAGAAATAAAATGAGAAAGGATGTTCACCATTGATCAAATAAAAGAGGCACATGCAAAAGTGAAAAGTGGTGCCGATTTCCCGGGATTTGTGCGGGAACTGGTAAACCTGGGTGTCATTAGTTATGACAGCTTTGTATCCGACGGCCACACCGAATATGCAGGTGAAAAAGGCCACCTCGTTCAATCAGGCCCAAAATATCCTATGATGGTGGTGGAAGCCAAAAGTAATAGCGATCAATTCAGGCATTATTTAAAAAATCATCAGCAGGGGCAAACTGATTATCTGACGTTTTGTAAACACTCCGCTGAAACAGGTGTGGAAAAATGGACGGTTGATCTGAAGGCCGTGACCTGTACCTATTTTGACAGAGAAGGGCAAATCATGCTGATCGAGGAAATTCCGGGACAAAAGTGATTCATCATTTCAAGCAACCTATTTTTCAGAATAATATTTGTGAAAGAAAGACCCTGAATTCCGGGTCTTTCTTTTTACTGTCGGCTATTTACATTCATAGCGTGTTGTACCTGCTTAGCTTGTCCAGTTCCAGGATAGTTGTTTTTCCATCGTCACTTTCCCGGTACATGGTCATAAATTTGGCATTGAAAATTATTTCCTCATAGGTATAAGAAGTTCGCTGGATGACCACGGTTGAATAGACATCGTCAAATCCTTTAATATTCACGTACACTTCTACGTCGGATGACCTGTAGTCTTCTTCTGTTAAACCAAGCAAAGGGCTTTTTTCATCAATAGGATGTACTACCGTCCAGTTCATCATCAGCGTATCAACCTTGCTTCTTTCCAGTTCCAGCGAATAAAACTTATAGGTTGCGTTACCATCTTCTTGAACCTGCAAAGCCAGGTTCACTTTAATCTCGGCATCACTCAGGTTGTGATTGTCCTTATACGAGGCAATCCGGAACATCAGTGCGGTCTTATCCTGGTAGGGGGCTATCAGCGCATGGTCGCTAAAAGCAATATGCGACCGGGGTTTGGCAAATCGTCCATAGATAAGGCCAGTCGCTATCGCGAACGAAAGAAAGCCGGTCATAGCCTCAATAGCCGCCACTATGTTGACACCGTCACCAACAGGGTTCACCCGGCCATATCCTACCGTAGTAAAAGTCTCGGTGCTAAAAAAGTACAACTCTTTATATTGCTGCCACCTGGTGGTGGCAATAATGCCCTGGAATCCCCCGGGTCCTAGGAGTATATAATCAATAGTGTACAGCAGGTTAATGCCTAGGAAGAATAAAACGATCACCGCAGCAAATTTCCACAGTGGCATATTAAGCATACTGTGAAAAAGACTAAACCTGTCCCAGAAGGAAACCCCTGTTTTTTCGAGATTGTAAGATCCGTCACGATTGATAAAGCGGCCTCCGTAACTACTTACATTCGTACCGAAACCCGTGTCATTATTTGTCTTTGAAAATGGATTTATTCTCTTCCTTACAGACATAAAAAATCAGAATTAAAGTTCAATTTAAATTAAAAAAATGAACCCATTTTATCACAATGCTGCCAGCAAGCTACTGAACAGCTTTATGCCTTGAACATTTTTTTGAAGTCTTCAGTCACCTTAACTTTTTATGTGTTAATAAATAATCTATATTTCAATGCGAAATAACCCTCTCAACTGAAATCTAAAAATCATTGTATGAAAAGAATAATACAGTTTATTCTGCCAGTGATATTAGGAGCAGGTTGTCATACCGCCAAAATAAACGAAGCTGATAGTTTGAAACGTTTCAACGAAATAGATTCACTATTACAACGAAAAGAGTTTTTCGCGGCCAGGGATAAATGGGTAGCACAAACTGATCACCTAACCAGGTTTCATCAACTAAAAGCCGGTGCTGAAATCGATAATGCGTTTAACAGGTTAAGTTCTTCTACTGAAAAGATCGAATCCCTTCTTAACGACTATAGTAACAAATTAACGGATAAGGATAAATATCATTTACTCCGCATTAGCCAGATGAATCATTCCAAGCTGTTTGAATACCAAAAGGCTTATGACGACCTCCATGAATTAACCACGGGTTATCAACAGCAATTGACGGCCGATGAACTGTATAATTTCCAAAACACCAAAAAGATATGGGCCGCCCTGGCAAAAGAACCTCCACAAGTGATAACGATCAATGACAATACCACCCTGGCTATCAAGCATGATAAACTTGGCTTGCAAAATCTTTCGCTTTCCCAGGATACTCTATCCATCGATTTTATTTTTGATACCGGCGCTAACTTTTCCACAGTCACTGAAACAACCGCGAGGAAGTTAAATATGCGATTCATGGATACCACGACCATTGAAGTAGGATCCATCACCAGCCATAAAGTAAGATCAAGGATCGGCGTGTGTCCTGTATTTAACCTCGGCAGTATTAAGGTGGAAAATGCGGTATTTCTGGTATTCCCCGACCAGGCATTGGCCGTACCACAGGCCAATGTGCAGATAAACGGAATCATCGGCTTCCCCGTTATTGAAGCGATGAAAGAAATACAACTGACCAAAAAAGGCGAGTTCATTGTTCCAAAGCAAAAAAGCAGCCATCCTCAACAAAATATGGCTATCAATTTTTTAAACCCGATCATTTACCTTGATCGAGAAAATTACACCTTTGATTCCGGCGCCAATACGACCACTTTGTACGATGCCTATTTTACCAAACACAAAAAAGAGATAGAACCTTTTTACAAGGAAAGGGATATCACCATTGGTGGCGCCGGCGGCTCTGTAACGAAAAAAGGATATGTGATCACTTTCAAAACAAGGATCAACGACCAACCAATCGTGATGGACTCGATAGAACTGTTCAAAGAACCTTTGACAGATGAAACCTATTTTGCCGGCAACATCGGCCAGGACATCATTAAGAAATTTGATAAAATGACGATCAATTTCGAATCGATGTTTATAAGATTTGATTAAATAGGTCTACCGAATAAGTAAAAAATATGCCTTTGCCGGAAGGCTTCCCCCGATCAACCTTAGTAGAAAAATATAACAACAAATCTGTACCCACCTTATTACCTACTAAGGTGGGACGAAACAGAATAAGGTAATAAGGTAGCATCATCCCCGGTTCATTTTCCACTAAGGTTTGGGAGAAGGGCGAAATTTAAAAGAAGGTTGGTTAAGTCTCTAAAAACGAATGGCTATAAAGTTTTTCGGCCGCCCCTGGATACAGAATAAGATTTCCCACAAAGATTCAAAGAACAAAAAGGGAAAATTTAAAATTCCTGATCTTTGTGCGAAATCTTATTCAGCTTATCCTGCATCTCACCTACTTTATACCTTTTGCTTCATATAAAACAGCCAATATCTCCTTCACCATTTTGGGGTCTTTATTTATTTCAAGCGATCTTTCCAGAAGCGCTACTGCATTTTTCATATCTCCAGTTTTACAATATCCTTCTCCAAGGCTTGACATAACGTTAGCGGATTCAGGATAGAGATAATAATTGACCTGGAAGATCTTTAATGCTTCTTCTTTTCTTCCCTGCTTCAATAATAAATACGCAAGACTGTTCAATTCATTTTCATTGTCGGTCAGGGGTCGCAATTGTAAAGCAAGGCCCCGGGTACTGTTATTTTTATTCAGCAAAGTGCCATCGCCAAGCCAGGTTTTGATAGTAGCGAAACTTTTATAATTAGCGGTGTAGGTTTGCCCGCTAAGTATTGCATACAGATCATGCTCCAGCGATAAAGCCGGAAATTCATTGATGCGGTTTACCTCTATACCATTACGATAAACAATAACCGTCGGCACCCTGAATATTCCCTTACCTTTCTCTTCATGCTGAGGACTTTGCTTTACCAAAGAATCACTACTACCCAAACCTATGATCTGTAGATTTTTTTGAGGAAAGCCGGTCTCATCCAATACTTTCAGTAGCCTCGGCACTTCACGTTTACTATCACCGCACCAGGTACCGAGGAAGATCTGCATGCTGATTTCTTTACCGTACAACTTTCTTAGTTTGTCATTTACATTCGGATCAGGTTGATAATTATCAAATCCCGGAGTGAACCAATCAGCAAAGGGAGCGTTTTGCAGGTCGGCTTTTTGAATGGATCCGTATAGAATTTCCTGTTTTGGGGCCACGGCCTGCGCTTTTACAGATACAGATACCATGAACAGTATAATGACACCGAATATCTTTTTCATACAATGACTATTTGTTGAGTTATAAAAATATAAGTGCAGCCGCACCGGTAGTGGCCGGTAACACTATAAAGAAGTAAGCTGCGAATAATTAAAAAAAGGAAGACGATCAGCCCATTTGTGGAGGACGATCAAGACGGCCGGGCATGATTCTTTCAATGAAAATATGCCCTGGCGGTGACCAGGCGAGTATTTGTGTATTATAAATTCCTGATGTCGATATTATACGGGAGGGGTAAAAAGACTCATCTAAATGAAAATGATTATGAACGGCAGGGACCGGGAAAGGCTCTTCCTGGCTTGCGTTCTGCTTAATTAACTTTTCACAATCGCATTTCTGATTCTCTGTTTTAAAATAGTTGGACAACCTGCATTCCCAATAACTAACTTGCCGGGCATATTGAAGAACCAGGAAACTTGTTAGCAGCAGAATGGCGGTTATGCTTTTCAATTGACTCTATTTGGTTTTGGTTGCTGGCAGAAAGAATTAACTTTTATTCATCATTCTGCCGAAATGGAGGACCGGACTTAGTGGAAAAGGGTTGCATACTTTACCCGGATTTATCAACTAAAAATCGCCATTGACCAACTCAAAACAAGAAACTGCCTAAGAGAAAAACCTACTCTTTTCCAATTTACTAAATTCACCGCGGTATCATCGTAATAGCAGGCATGACCACGTAACAGGTAATGTAACAAATGACAAAGATTGCATTTATAATTCATCTGTTCACCGGGCTTTTACCTGGCACAGGGTTTGGTCAAACCATAAACAAACCAAAGCTTGATAGTCTATTTACCAAACTGGCGGTCAGTAATAAGGCAATGGGGAGTATCGCTATTTCTA
>JANOCH010000246.1:0-6415 GCA_031412015.1 Chitinophagaceae bacterium | reverse complement strand
ACTTAAAAATGGTGGTATCGTTTTTTTCGAAAGGGTTTGGAAAATAAAAGTCGAGTTTCCTGTTGTCAGATTTTGGCAGCGCCCTTGGCCATATCTTATATAAACGGGAACCTATAAATAGTTTATTTCCCGCGCTGAATTCCGGGAGCTTTGCTACCGACATTTTTAATTTAGCGGAGTTTCCAGCGGAGGATACTTCTCCTGACAACAAAAAATCATCAGGCTGTTTAAAACCAAAGTAACCAACGATAAATTTTTTTTGATCGTCTCTCTTTTCCTTCAGCACATTATCTATCATTTGCCTGTACTCGCCTTTTACTGAAAAAAAAGTTTCAGTAAGTGCCGACTGATCATCGCTGATGGTCACGATGGTTGTTGTGGCAAAAGTATTGGAAGAGGGAAGACTCCTTGGTGTCGGTACCAGGGCACCCCCATTGTCCGTGATCAGTAATGCATTCCTGTTTTCAGTAAAGTTGCCCAGCTCGCCGAATGCCGCGGTGGAACTGGTACACTCCAGCCACGTCGAATCCTTTTGACCCGGCACGCAAAGAATGACATGGTTAAAGTCATTGGAAGGAAAGCCCGGATCTACGGGCTCCTGGTCATAGGAAGAGTTTATAATAGCAACATGACTTTTGATACCTACGGCATTTAAAGCAGCCTTCATGTAGTTGCTAAGCGCCTTGCAATCGCCGTATTTTTTTTTGTCGGTAAACTCAGCGGAAAAAGGACGGAGCCCGCCGATACCCAGCTGGATACTTACATACCTGAAATTTTGCTGCAGGTACGTATAGATCCTTTTGATCTTTTCTTTTTCTGAAACCGCATTTTCTACCAACGATTTAAAGAATTGCTGGCGATCGGCTGGTAAAGCATCCAGCCCCTGGTACAAATCCTTTATCCATGAGCCAAAGCTTCTCCAGGATGTAAGGTCACCTGTGAAGCCGTAGTAGGAAAACCTGTCCGATACGATCTTGACATGCGGATACTTGTCGCTGCCTGAAGCGGAACCTTCCTCGTATTCGATTGGCGATTGGTTCTTCACCGTCCATTTATAGGTTGTATAATTTCCATATTGGCTTATGACGGGTTGCAAAGAAGTATGCTGAGGCTTGTAACGAAGTGGAATATTGGCCGGTACCCTGGCAGTATAATTTGATTCAACAACTCCTTCTTTGGGGCTGATAAATTTATAGTCCGGGATATAGAGTGTGCCTTTGATCTTTACGTCATATTTGACTTCAATCGTAACGGGATAGGAAGTCGTTGTGATCCGGTAATACGTTACATAGCCATCTTCTATCAATCCTTCTCCGTTAGCCACAGTTGTCATATCCTTTTTTTTATACTTCGCTGTTTGTTTGCCATTAGCGTCGTATACTTTTATTTCCGCATCATCGAGTGAATAATATTTTGATGTGTATTCAGTAAAGAAAAGAGCATGCTTTCCTTCATCGTTCATAACCGTGAAGATCCGGTGCACGTTCAGGGTAACCTTGTCGATGGCCTCCACTTCGAGATTGATATTTTCAAGGTGTTTGATCACGGAAGCTTTATGCTTGATCGCTTCAGGTATGGTAGCGAGACTATAAGCCCAGGATTGTGCTGTGGCCAACTGGTTAATAAAGGCGATCAATAAAAAAACGCCGGTGGTCTTTTTCATTCTGGTTAATTAACGGTGGTTACTTCTTCTTGCGGATCACATACTGTTCATTCAGCATTGCGTAAAGATGTTTATAAAACTCCTGCAGTTCCGGGTATACATCAACGGGAAAGTAAGGTTTTTTAAATTCCAGTTGAATTTTTGTCAGTAGGGTGTTGTTGTCGAATTGTGAAGCTCTTGATATGATTATACTGGTATCCGGCATGATCATCTTCATATTTTTAGGAAGCGCTTCCAGTTCGTATCCGTCAGGTACGGTGAAATTTCCAAGCAACAAATAAGTTTGATTGGAGCCAAAGAAAACATCTGAAAAACGATTGTCAGCTACAAACGGGTTGTTTCCAAACCCGGAAAGAATATTGGCGGAAAAATGCTTGTATTCACCAGAACTATTCAATGACTGGTTGAATTTTATTTTTTGTACCAGCGGCAGACTGTCCGAATCGAGGTTTTCAAACATTACATCTTCGATAGCGATCCCGGGTTCAGACAAATATTTCTCTGTGTATTTATCTTTTCCCTTTTTTGCTGTTGATACCCTGGAAAGCCTTGCATAGTCAAAGCTTGATATAGTTATTTGGCCGTTCATTTTTCCCTGCTCATCTATCGATCCGATCGTTTGAATAATATTTTTTGAGAGATGATCCTTATCCCACAGACTACGCCAGCCCCATTCAAAAGTTTCGAGTTTTTCAATAACCATCCCCTCCGTCATCAAAATATCTGGTGGTACAAGGTGCGCGGGTGTTTCTTTTTGGGCGGCATCCAGTACATATACTTTTTCATTCAGTTTTACATAAGCCATTACCTTATTAAATTGATTGAAGCCGGGAGATTCATAGGTTCCGGCATCGCCTGTATTTACAACACCGTTGTCGTGGGTGCTTACCAATACGGGGTGAGCATTCAGGTCCGCATCCTTCAGCAGGTTTACGAGAATCAGGTTTATTTCACCTACGGTTCCCTTTTTATCTTTCCAGGCCGATTTAACTCCATCAGATGCCCAAATACCCAGGTATTCGTTCCAGGTCATATTATCCTGCACGTATTTGTAAATGGTTTTCATCTTTTGATAAGGGTCCGTCATATTCTTCAGCATCGCATCCAGTTCTGCGGTACGCGGAATGTTTTTTTTGATCTGTACACCAAAGTCTTCTTCTTCCATCAGGTACTTAATAACCTTTAGCCAATCAACGACCCTGTTTTCGCGCCGACTACCGACAGAATATGCGACCATTTTGGTTTCCAGGCGATCGCGGTAATAATTTTCATTGATAATATACGGTTCGTCGTGGAAAGCAGGTTCATTAGTCATCGTATACGATTGAACTACCCGGCCGTACTTCGTCTCGTTTTTTTCCTCATATTTTCCATAGCAGTAAGGAGTGGTCCGTATTTCGATTTCACTCGGAACATCTATAGTGAAACGACTGAATTTTACGGGGATGGAGCGTTGGAAATACCAATCTATCAAACCGATCCTGACGTGTTTGAATTTATATTCAATGATGGATCCAACTTTTACTTCCGGGAAGGTGAATACTTTTTCCGTATATTTTTTGTTGAGCTTCTTTTCGTAAATAAGTTTTTTCTCAACTTTTGTTATCACCACATTTCCGCTGGCATCCAGGTTATAGGTTTGTGCCTCGACGTTATTGATGTCTTGTGCGTTTCTGTCGCTCAGGTAAGTCAGGTGAACGTTGGCCCAGTCAAGGCCTTTGTCATTCAGGATCTTTATTCTTACCCTACGCTTAAGCTCCATGCCTGATGTATAGAGGTAATCTAATTGGCCTTCATCTAATAGAACGACAGCTTCGGCTTTATCATCAAATTCATATTCTTTCATTTCTAGATCAGCTTTCTCAACTTTTCCAAAGGAAGGAATTTCATTCTTTTCGCTCTTATTGTTTTTTTGGGCCACCAATGAAAATGTAAAGAGCAGTAGTGGAAGCAGGGTAACTTGTCTTTTCATATATAAGATTAAAGTTTAATAGTAGTGGGCTAAGATCCAAATCATTGCCGGCGAAAAATAGTAAACATTATTTGTTAAACCAATAGCTGTTGATTTTACATTTTTGCCATGATTTTTACAACTTGAATTATTGTCGTAAGGTTTGCGTTTAAATCATAACAACCCGTTTTTTCATTCGTAAAACGAAAAAAATGAAGTGCTGATATTAGCAATGAAAATATTTTGAAAGATACAGGTCGTCAGTAATATCCCTGTCGTTTTGTACGTGTAAACTCTTACGTTTTGTGGGTTGGGGAACCGCGGGAAAGAAGAATGTTCAATGGCTGATAACTTAATGCCATTTCATTCCGGTTAAAACTATTTCCTGGGCAGGATTTTCAGGAACGCTTGTTATTGAACATTCAAGAAAAAGTCTGAATGCAGGAAAATTTCTTTTGCATTGGTATTAACTATTCTTAACCGGCTTTACTGCTAAGGAAGAACGATCAGATTCCAATTCATGTTGTCATTAACGAGCTTAATTCTTTCGCCCGTTTTCCCGATTTCACCCATTTGCCACCATCCTAGTATAATTCGCTGGTCCGGTCAATAAACTCCGCGGTAGCGATAGTATGATTTACGATGTCATCAATTAGTTTCTACAGGTGGTTAACGTATTTGATTAAAATAATAAAAAAACGAAGTCAGTTTTTATTTTTGCAGGCGGTGGCTTGTAAGGGCGACAGAACCAATAAGTACGAGCCACCATTCTATTTGGCAAAAACTACCCCACCCAAATTATTATTCCTTTTTGTCTGATGCAGAACGGTTGTCGTATTCATTTTCCCAAAAATCGGCGTCTTTAATGCCCAGGGGTGCCGGGTGAAAAACCGGGTCCTTTCCTTCGGCTTTCTGTTTTTCATAATCCTTTAAGGCAAGCAGTGCTGGTTTTTGAAGAATTACAATGGCAATTATATTTAGCCAGGCCATAATGCCAACGCCCATGTCGCCAAGATCCCAGGCAATTTTAGCAGTACGTATACAGCCGAAAAATACTGCCGCCAATATTGCAAATTTTAACAGCAGCATCAACAGCGGGCCGCCCCTTGATTGAGTGATATAAGCCACATTTGTTTCGGCTATATAGTAGTAAGCCATCAGCGTAGTAAACGCAAAAAAGAAAAGGGCCACGGCAACGAGGTAGCTCCCGGTTCCCACATAATCCTCATGAAAAGTTTCCTGGCTGCTGAAAGCCTTGTCAATAGCGGCTTGTGTGTAGGTGGCGCTTCCATCCACATGTTTTTCGCCATCCTGCATATAGTAAACACCATTATCAACCAGCAACTGACCATCGGCTCCTTTTACATTATACATGCCTGTCACCAGGATCATAAACGCGGTGGCCGAACAAACAAAAAGGGTGTCCACATAAACGGAGAACGCTTGCACAAGACCTTGTTTAGCCGGGTGAGTGACTTCGGCCGCCGCAGCCGGATGTGGTCCTGTTCCCTGCCCGGCTTCGTTGCTGTAAACCCCGCGTTTTACACCGATAGTAATCATAGCGCCGACGATACCTGCAAAAGTCGCTTTGGCGCCAAATGCACTGGAAACAATTAGTCCTACTATTTCCGGAAGCCTTGTATAGTTCATCACAACGATAACCAAAGCAACGAGAATATAAGCCATCGCCATAAATGGAACAACATACTGTGCCACATTAGCGATAGACCTTATGCCACCGAAAATGATCAGACCCAATAATCCAACCAACGCTATTCCGGTCCACATGTGATCTATGGCGAATGCATTTTTTACAGACGATGCGATGGCATTGGATTGCACCCCGGGCAATAGCAAACCAGTTGCCAGTATGGTAGCAATGGCAAAAACCACCGCATAGATTTTCCCTATTTTTTTATTTCTAAAACCTTTTTCTATATAAAAAGCCGGGCCACCGCGGTATTCGCCTTTTTCCTTTTTTTTGTAGATCTGTCCCAGCGTAGACTCGACGAATGCAGAACCTGCGCCAAGGAAAGCTACCATCCACATCCAGAAAACGGCGCCGGGTCCGCCAATAAAAATCGCGGTCGCCACACCGGCGATATTACCGGTACCTATGCGACCTGACAATGATACCGCCAAGGCCTGGAACGATGAAATACCGGCTTTGGATTTTTCACCTTCCAAAAGTAATTTGACCATATCCTTTAGCAGCCTGAGCTGGAAAAAGCGCATGCGTACGGAGAAGTAGATGCCGATCAGCAGCAATAAATATATCAGGGCGTTACTCCATATGATTGAGTTGGCTGCGTTGATAAAATTTTCTAAATTTTCCATAATCCAGGCTGTAGTTTTAGTTTACAAGTCGGCAATATAACATTAAACTGGTGTATTGATTTAATCTTGGTTTTGCAATTTGTTAACCACTAGTTCTTTCGTGGTTCTTGCCTAAGGTTACGCTATTCCAACTGGTACGGTAGGCCGAACCTCTCGGTATGTCGGTCATTGCGGGGCCGTTTTGAAAATGGTTATTAAACGTTTGTTGCCGGCCGAAGCAATCAAAAGAAACCTGACCTGTTCATACAGATCAATCCATTCCGGATTCATACTGTTGATGAGTATTTCTTTCTTTTCCCGGCTGCCGCCTTTAATTCTTTTCTCTTCGGCTATTGCCTTGACGATCGTATCAAACCAGTTGTAATAAACAATTTTCTTGCAGTTGTATCTTGACGTAAAGCTATTGGGATAGAAATTTTCTTTGTGTTGAGTAACTCTGGCTCCAAGAGTAGATGTAACTCCGG
>JANOCH010000245.1:0-15710 GCA_031412015.1 Chitinophagaceae bacterium | reverse complement strand
ACTGGTGGAAGCCATGGCGGCCAAATTGAATTGTTCTGTTAATGAACTTATTCAGAAACCGGAAATAAGAAAGGAAATAAAAGTAAAGGACTTTGTTACAGAAACCATCGGGCAGTACACGATCGAAGATATTTTGAAAGAGTTGGAAAAGCCGGGTCGTGATCCCCGCTCACCGATTGAAGAGTTCAGGTTTGCTGATGGAGTAAGCAGGATGGATGATCTGAAGCCGGGCATGAAAGTCCCCGGTATCGTTACGAATATTACCAACTTTGGCGCCTTTGTAGATGTAGGGGTGAAGCAGGATGGACTGGTACATATATCACATCTTAGTAATCGTTATATCAGTGATCCAAATCAAGCGGTAAAGTTGAATCAAAAAGTAATGGTGACTGTTTTAGAAGTGGATGCTTCAAGGAAAAGAATTGCCTTATCAATGAAAGAGGCGGGGGATAAGCAGGATGCAAGTCCAAAGCGGCCTGAAGTCAACAACGATAGGAGGGGGATGGGAGGCGAAAGAAAAAAAGTTGTCCCACATCAACCGATGAATCCTTTCCAGGCAAAGTTGATGGAATTGAAAAAGAGTTTTAAGGATTAACCCATCGGTGAAGATTTCTGGAAGACCCTTTATTGTGATTTGCTTTCAAATTGTCTTGTAGCTTTTTTTACAGACAACGGTTTTCGATCAAAGCCTTATTGACCGAGCGTTTGGGTTCAAAATCAGGATAAAAAATCCGGTTCCCAAACGCTTTTTTTCATTCATGTACGCCTTGTTTTTTTCTAAAACATCTCCAATTGCTGCAAAGGAGAGGACGGGCTTTGCGCTCATTTTGGAGTTAGCTATAGCTATCACCTAAAAACAAAAACGCCCATCCTTCTAGACATTGAATTTTCAGCCCCTTCCGGCAAAAATATATTGGATGATTTTAAAACTAAAGCAGGGGGACAAATCAGGATTTATCAATTCAGGAATTTCCATTTGGCTGTTAACTTCATGGCATTTACAGAAAAACCAGGAACGACTATGTTCAGTTACAGAATTTTGGAACTGAACTGTCTGCCACAATTGGTTACTATAAACAAAAATGGTTTACAGCGGTGGAAGTTGGTTTTGATAAGGCAATTGTTACACATTTCAAACCTTCAAACGTCTATAAACAAATTTATCCTGGAGTGCAGGATGGATGGTATGAACCTGCTACTGGTGGTAATTTTAACTTTGGTTTACTGGGAGGTTACTCTTTTAGGCGCAGTGATATATCCTTGAAAGGTGGATTATTGACAATACAAAGCTTTTCAAAATTACAGTTGCCTTTTTATGCACAATTGGGTTATACTATTAAGTTAAAATCAAGGTAAACCCGGTACAAAAACTTAGCTGCCAGTTATGCTCAAGTAATATTGAGCATAGTGAAGGAACAGGAAACTAGCTATGTACACTACACTTGAACTATTACTTTAGTATGGTATGGGCTTAAGCCAGCAAGCTATGCTTTAAATTGTTGTTTTAAAATGATGTTGTTCAAGTATACAATACAACTATGTTTAATAGCAGTACAGAAGTGTATTTCACTGCATATCCTTAACAGATAAGTTTAAACAATTTATTACACCAACAGGAATTGAATTTAACAGACCTAATACTAATATTTCTTAACCAAGGTCAAGAAGTTTAAGCCAATCATTGAGTTCATTTGCACTTCAAATTTAAAAACTACAAATTCATGAAGCAAGCTGGTGTAACCCTATTCTTTTTATTTTTTTTCCTTTCTAATTCTTTTGCTCAAAGTTTTAATCAAACGATCAGGGGAGTAATAACGGATGAGGACAGCAAGCTGCCAATAGCAGGGGCTACAATAGCAATAGCAGGCAGTAATCCAATAAAAGCAACACTAACAGATAATAATGGAAATTTCAGGTTGGAGAATATACCCGTAGGCAGAATAATATTACAGGTTTCGTACACCGGATACGAAAATATTATCCTTCCCAATATTGTGGTCAACTCAGGTAAAGAAGTTGTACTCAATATCAACATGCAGGTAGCCATTGTGAAACTGAAAGATATTGTGATAACGGCAGATAAAAATAAAGCTAAGGCATTAAACGATATGGCCATTGTAGGTGGCCGCTCCATTTCTCCCGAACAAACCAATCGGTATGCAGGTGGTTTTAATGACCCATCAAGAATACTTTCAAATTTTGCAGGTGTAACAAGCACCGGCGATGGAAGTAATGATATTATAGTACGGGGCAACTCACCCAAATATATTCAATGGCGCCTGGAAGGCATACAAATTACAAACCCCAATCATTTTTCTGATCAGGGTTCGGCAGGTGGTTCTCTCAGTGCATTAAATAATAACCTGTTGACAAACTCTGATTTTTATACCGGGGCCTTTTCTGCTGAATATGGCGATGTGCTTTCTGGTGTTTACGATGTAAAGCTACGTCAGGGCAATAATGAAAAATTTGAATCAACCTTCGGATTTGGAGTCCTCGGTACAGAATTAACTGTTGAAGGGCCATTCAAAAAAGGATACAAAGGATCTTATTTGGTTAATTACCGGTACTCTACCATTTCATTACTTAGCAATCTTGGCCTGGCAGGCGATATAAATGGTTCGTTGAATTTTCAAGACGCTGCTTTTAAAGTTGTTTTGCCAACAAAAAAGGCAGGCTTGTTTTCCTTTTTTGGTTTGGGTGGCATCAGCAACTTTTTGTTTAAGGATGTTTCTCCTGCACTGTGGCAAACACCCGGCAATAGATTTATACGAAATAAAACAAGTGAAGATTATAAAAAAGGTTCCCACTTACTTAACCTGGGTATGAACCATACGTTAACACTCAATACGAAAAGCCATATTAATACTGCGTTGGCTTTTTCAGGTGAAGGAATTAAGGATGAGGTTTTTGAAAACTTTCTGTTTAAAATATATAACAGTGATGGTGTTTTTATAAAAGATTCGGTTGTAAATAATCTATTAAATTTTAATGGACGACTAACAAAATCAACATACAGGGGTGAGATCACCTATAGTAATAAAATAAGTTCCAAACATAAGATTCAGATTGGCTCTAAATACGCTTTGCTCCAGTATGATTTTAAGCAAAGTATGTTCAGAGACAGCACAGCAACAAAATTTACCTTAGTTGATTTTAATGAAAATCTAAGTACTGTTAGAAACTTCGTAAGCTGGAAGTACCGGGTAAGTCAAAAAATCACTACTGTGCTTGGCGTACAGAACCTGAATATTATGCTTAACAAAAGGAGTACGATTGAACCAAGGTTTGCTGTTAACTGGACACTAAATAAAAACAGCACCATAAGCGGTGGTTATGGCAAGCATAGTACCATGGAAAGTATTCATCACTACTTTACAAAAGTAAAATTGCCCGATGGAAATATTATTGAGCCAAATAAAGACCTGGATTTACTCAAGGCACACCATTTTGTGCTAGGTTATGAAAATCGTTTCAGTAAAAATATGATGGTAAAACTGGAAACCTATTATCAGAAACTGTATAACCTGGCTGTTGCAAATTCGGATACCAATCTGTTTGCCACTATTAATGAAGGGCTCGAATTTCAATATATAGATTTAGTAAACAAAGGAACCGGTAAAAACTATGGAGTTGAGTTAACGGTTGAACGTTTCTTTAATAAAAATTATTACTATCTCCTAAACGCTTCCGTTTATAATTCAACTTATAAAGCATTTGATGGTGTTGAACGCAATACAAGGTTTAATGGAAACTATCTCATCAATGTACTTTTTGGCAAAGAATTTCCCAAACTTGGTAAAAAGCAGAATAAGACAATTAGCTTTAACAGCAGGGTATTTTTTGGCGGAGGCAAAAAAATAATTCCTTTACTCAGGGATGCTGATGGTAACCTGGCTGTAGACCCTGCCAGCAACAGGTATTATGATTACACAAAGGCCTATGAAAAAGATATTGAAGACATTTACCAGATCACCATGTCTGTTAGCTATAAAATTAATAAACGAAGGGCAACCCATGAGCTGTTTTTAAATATTGATAATATCACCAATAACAGGGCAAGACTTACAGAGTTTTATGACCCAAATGAATCTGGATCCGTTGGTTACATGAAGCAGTCGTCTGTGTTTCCTAATTTAATGTACAGGGTGTATTTTTAGTACTGAAGTGATCATTCAAATAATAATTCACTGATACAATGAAAGCAGCTGTTAGACAAAAATATGGGCCACCAGGTGTATTAAATGTAAAAATATTGCAAATACCTGTGCCTAAAAAAAATGAAGTACTCGTTAAAGTAAAAGCCACAACAGTTAATCGCTCCGATTGTGGAGTGCTTACAGGAAAACCCTGGTTGATCAGGTTATTTACCGGGATAATAAAACCCAGGCTTAAAGTTACCGGTTCTGATTTTTCGGGCCTGGTGGTGGCTAAGGGAGATGACGTTAATGAATTTAATATTGGCGATGAGGTATATGGTTTCTTTGATGAAGGAATCGGTTCGCATGCTTCTTATTTTTGTGTGTCAACCAAAAGAGCCATATTAAAAAAACCACCCAACATTACGTATGAACAAGCGGCAGCGAGTTTGGAAGGGGCACATTATGCTTTTTATTTTTTAGAAAAAGTAGTGTTAAATAAAGATGATAAAATTTTAATAAACGGAGGAACAGGGGCCATCGGTAGTGCTGCTTTACAGTTTTTAAAGTATAAGGGCTTTCAAGTTACGGTCACCTGCGATACTTCGTATGTTCCTGTTTTACGATCAATGGGTGCAGATAAAGTGATTGATTATGCCTGGGAAGACTTTACTAAACTGGATGAACAGTTTGATTTTATTTTTGACGCTGTTGGTAAAAGTACTTTTGGAAAATGCAAACCCATACTAAAGCACCATGGTATTTATATTTCTTCTGAACTTGGCCCCTATTGGCAGAACCTATTACTAGCATTGATTTCTCCATTTATGAGGGGCAAAAAGGTGAAATTTCCGGTTCCTTTTTCTATACAACGTAGCATGGCGTTTATTAACGAGCTGATTGAAAAAGATCAATTTAAACCCTTGATTGACAGAAGGTATCGAATTGATCAGATAGCTAATGCGTTTGAGTATGTGATGACTGGACAAAAAAAGGGCAATGTTGTTATTAGTTTCAACTAGAATTTTAGAGTTTTTATGGAAACCATATCATCAAAACTACCCGTTCGTACCAAAGAAATATATCTCTTAAACATTATTAGTAAGTTTGAGCTCAAAACCATACATGCAATGAGCTTGAAAAAAAATAAGAAGATCACCGAAAATGTGATGGAGGTGGATGATGAAATAACGAATGTTCTAAAGGCCAAAGAATATTTACACGTTCCTACAAAGGAAGAGGCTGAATTTATTTCTGAATTTACCGAAGTTAAGAAAGTAGAAAAAGGAACCCTATTGCTGAAAGCAGGGAAGCTGTCAACGGCATGTTATCATGTGTACAAGGGATGTATCAGAGAATATTGTTTAAAAGACGGCGAAGAGATAACTACCGAGTTTTATACAGATGGTGATAGCCTGAGTGATGATGCCAGTAAATTGAGCAAATCTCCTTCTTTGCTTAACTGGGAATGCGTGGTTGATTCCATCGTGTGCGTGGTTCCATTTGAAGTTGAATTGGAAATGTATAAACGGTTTCCTAGACTGGAAACTCTTTGCAGAATTGAGACGGAGAAACAATTTGGAAATTTTAAGCTTGCAGTAAATAATTATCATTCATCTTCGCCAGAAGAGCGTTACTATAATTTATTAAAAACAAGGCCAGAGTTATTTGAATTAGTACCACTATACAATATAGCCAGTTATCTGGGTGTAAAGCCTGAATCACTTAGCAGAATCAGAAATCGGATAAGAAATGCAGACAGATAGGCGTTTTTTATGAACCTAATTTACGATCGATTACAGATTATATGTAATCAGTTAACTACCTATTTTAAATCATCCTCCATTCTTCTTAAAATTCTCCCCTGCTCAAAAATTTCAACATACACTTCATCCCTTTCCACCGGCGGATACCCATACAGCGGGTCTAAGTGATATCCCATAAAGTTCAAGATAACAATTTTAGTAATCTGGAGAAAATTCGGAGTGGGTATTCCTCGAGCCAAAAGTTCAAGAAGAAGCTTTAGCTTTTTTTTTGTTGCCCGATTGGGTAGAGCTATCGGGAGATTTTTCTCTTAGTTTGGATACTCGATATACACTTTTCTCCCGCTCATGACGGTAAGTGAGTCTATCGTTCGGCTGGTATCGGAAATAGCGGGCAGCAACATGAATAGTTTATACTGAACTGAATCTTTTGTTTCAAGGTGTACTTCCCATTGTATAGCCTTTAGTTGGTTATAACGTTTAAATGCCCGCTTGCTTTTCGCCACCTCCAGTACATATTTGTAATTATTGTCAATCGTAAGCAAGTTGTTGTTTGAATGAACACTGTCATTTTTTTGTACGGTGCTGGTATCAATTATTGGCGCTGCAACTAAAGTCGTTGCGGTTTCGGTGAGGTTAGCGGATTTGTTTTTATTAGCTTTTTTAGATATTTGATAGCCACCCCAGATCGTTAACCCTATTCCACAAACAAGAAGTAAAGCCACCACCGGCTTCTTCCATTCAAGGTTTGTTTTAGAAGGAGAAAGAAAGGATTCATAGCCATCGGAAGATGACTCTTTCTGGGATGATGATTCAGTTTCTTTGGTGTTATACTCCTTTACTTTATCCGGTGAGACAGTTATGGGTGTAAATTCAATCTCGCCCTGTTTTCCTTTCGAAATAATACCAATGCCTTCAAGGGCGAAAGGCTTTCCAATATTGAGGAACTGTTCTGCTGTCCGCAGGTGAGAATCAAGATCGGAAGCCGCCAACGCTTTCATTTTACCCGTTTTTTGGGCGATAAAACCTATAAGATCAGGGCTTTCCTTTAGTGAAGGATTGCATTTAAAACTTACGCCTTCCAAAAGAGCGGAACGTTGTTTGCTGTTTTCCAGGGCAGAAATAGCGGTATTATCTAATAAAAAAGTACCGAGGCCTGGCAGGTCTAATCGTTGGTGGCAATAGAGATACTGTGCTAAGAGTGGTGGTATTTTCACGGAAATTTGGATTGTACACACAATATATATAATTAGGCTGGCTGTTGCAAGGGTATCATGCAGTTATGTTTTACTTTTGCGCTAATTATGCTGACAGAAGATGAGAAAAAGTTTGTTGCTTATTGGGAAATTCACAGGGTCCGTAAGAAGAAACTACTAAAACAGCTTGCTATTGGACTTCCGCTGGCGGTAGCCATGGTGATAGGTATTTTCGTTAATTTTTTTTCGGGATGGTATAAAAGAGCGGATATGGAGCTAAGATCAAACTCCTCACTTATTATCGTAATAGTAATTGCAGCATTGTTGATTGTTGTTTTTACTACGGTATTTTCAGCGAGACATCAATGGGACTTAAACGAGCAGCGTTACCGTGAATTTCTTTCTAAAAAGGATCGGCCATGATTTATCGTTTCTTGCAGCTTTTGGTGCTGAAAATGGTCTTAATAGGAGAATAATAAAAAAGAGAAATACTAATCATTAAATTCATGAAGAAATTATCGGTTTTTGCCTTTGGATGGATTTTATTCCTTTCGTCTTGCAACAAAAAAAATGACTCCTGCAGTTATGACAGTTGTGCCATCAAAGCACCCGACTCAGAAATAGCGACCTTGCAAAATTACCTTTCTTCTAATAGTATTACTGCTGCTATGCATTGCAGCGGGGTATTTTATTCCATTCAGGCGGAAGGAACGGCAGGGAACCCAACAGCGTGCTCAAATATTTCCGTAAAGTACAAAGGCATGCTCACCAATGGATCTGTTTTTGATCAGACGGCTACCCCGGTTGGTTTTAACCTGGGTATGCTGGTGCCGGCCTGGAGAAATGTATTGCCCCTGATTAAAGGAGGTGGAAGAATAATCATGTATGTTCCGCCAACCTTAGGTTATGGCAGCCAGGCTAACGGCCCCATTCCCGCTAATTCAATTTTAATTTTTGAGGTGGACCTGGTCACTGTCAATTAAACTGCCAGTATGAATTTCCCGGATACCTTAACCGGTATAAGGTATTTATATTGTAAGTTTAATATTCAAATCTTATTAGTTGTCATACGAACCTATATCGGTATTTGATATATTTAAAATAGGGGTTGGGCCTTCCAGCTCCCATACATTGGGCCCATGGCGGGCGGCACAAAGGTTTACTCAATCGCTTATCAGCCAGAATATTTTGTACGATGTTGCTGAAGTAAAAATATTGCTGTACGGTTCGCTGGCCAAGACCGGTCATGGTCATGGAACGGATAAAGCGGTACAACTGGGGTTAAGCGGCGATGATCCTGTAACATTTGATGTCCACAATATCCAATCGAAGATGAATGATATTATGGCGATGAAAAGCATATTATTGGCCGGACTGCATGAAGTAATATTCGACCCCCGTGAAGATATTGAATTCTTGTTTTCAGAAACATTGCCCCACCATCCTAATGCCCTGACCTTTCTTGTTACGCTCAAAAATGGAAATGCAGTGGCCGAAACATATTATTCTATCGGAGGAGGTTTCGTGACAAAAGAGGGAGAGGGGGTAACTGCTTCGGTAAATACACAACTGCCTTTCCCGATCAATACGGCCGATGACCTTCTGCATTGGTGCAGGAAAACTGGTCTTTCAATTCATGAGATCGTTTTGGAGAATGAAAATACGTGGAGGCCCGAGCACGAAACCCGAAGTGGACTATTGAATATTTGGAAAGTGATGCAGGAATGTACGTTTCGCGGCTGCCATGCGGAGGGTATATTGCCCGGTGGCTTGTTTGTAAGAAGGCGTGCCGCTGCCCTGAATAAAAAGCTTCTCCCGAATGTTGAATACAAAGAACATGATTCCTGGTTCGATGCGATAAAAAAAGGCGGGAACGATTTTAAATATATACTCGATTGGGTAAGTTGTTTTGCGCTGGCTGTCAATGAGGAAAACGCCTCCTTTGGAAGGGTAGTCACCGCTCCGACAAACGGAGCTGCCGGGGTTATTCCGGCGGTATTACAATATTATATAGCTTTTTGCCTTAGTCCCGAGGACAATCGGGAAAATGGCCATAGTGATGAGCAAATCATTCGCTTTTTGTTGACAGCCTCTGAAATTGGAAGCATTTTCAAAAAGGGGGCCACCATATCTGCAGCCATGGGTGGTTGCCAAGCCGAAATAGGCGTGTCTTCTGCTATGGCGGCGGCGGCCTTGACAGAGGCCATGGGTGGTAACCAGCGCCAGGCGATGATGGCAGCGGAAATAGCGATGGAGCATCATCTCGGCATGACCTGCGACCCCATCGGAGGGCTGGTACAGGTGCCTTGTATAGAAAGAAATACGATGGGAGCTATTAAAGCAATTACCGCCTCGCAACTGGCCTTGCAGAGCACTCCGGATTTTGCCAAAGTTTCGCTGGATGCCGTTATTAAGACCATGTGGGAAACGGCGCTGGACATGAACAGCAAATACAAAGAGACCTCCGATGGAGGTCTGGCGGTAAATATCCCGATTAGTTTAAGTGAATGCTAAGTGAATTAATTATATCAACTGCTGCGGATATAATTTTCCAGGTGATCGATCGTCTCTTTTTGTGCAAGAATCGTCTCCTTTACCACGTCGCTCATGGAAATAATACCGCATAACTGGTCATTTTCAAATACCGGCAGGTAACGAATATTTTGCTGTGTCATCAATGACATGCACAGCTCAACGGAATCACCGGGTTTTAATGAAGGAAGATCCTCGGACATGATCTCAGAGACTTTTGTATCTACTGAATGTTTGCCGTTAAGGATCACTTTTCTTGAATAATCTCTTTCGGTAACAATGCCAAGAAAATGATCATTTTCCATTACCACCACGGAGCCTATATTTTTTTCGGCCATTAATTTAATCGCATCTAAAACGGTGGTTTCCGGGAGTACGTTGACGGCATAATTTCCTTTCCTGGCCAGGATGGCCGATACTTTATTCATATGACAATTTTTGGTAAACGGAATATACGTAAAAGATCAATGTTTGCCCAAAATATTTCATATGAACACATCCGAAAATATTCTTCGGAAAATCAATTAAGAATAGGATTCAGTTCAATTTCTTTAATATCAACCTGGCTGTAGTCCCGTATTACTTTATATAAGGTGTCTCTTTCTACCGGCTTCCTTTTGGCTTGTTTGATTAGTGTGACAAGCTGAGCCGTGTTCATAGCAGGATTCTGTTCTTCAGAGCCGGCCATAGAGTAAATTTTTGTCGTATCATCAATCGTACCGTCAATATCGTTGACGCCAAACGCCAGGCTCAGTTGCGCATTCTGCCGGCCAAGCATGGGCCAATAGGCTTTGATATGCGGGAAATTATCTAGGTAGATCCGTGCCACGGCATACATCTTCATATCCTCAACGATGGTACTTTCAGGTATATGGCTCATATCATTTCCTTTGTTGCGGAATTTTAAAGGGATGAATGTATTAAAGCCCTTTGTTTTGTCCTGTAATTCCCGCAGTCTTCTCATATGATCGATCCGGTGCCAGTATTTTTCTATATGGCCATAAAGCATCGTAGCATTGGAATGCATGCCCAATTGATGGGCTGCTTCATGAATTGCTAGCCAGCCGTCAGCATCCACTTTATCCGCACATATCTGTTCTCTTATTTCAGGGATAAAAATTTCGGCTCCGCCGCCGGGTAAAGAATCCAGTCCCGCTTCATGCAAAACCTTCATTCCCTCCTGTACATTCAATTTTGCTTTACGAAACATATAGTCCAGTTCTACCGGTGTAAAACCTTTGATATGCAATTCGGGCCGGTGGGCTTTTATTTTTTGGAGCAGGTCGGCAAAAAAAATCATCGTTAATTTAGGATGTACGCCTCCAACGATATGGACTTCGGTAACTGGTTTTCCATCATAGCTTTTTACAATATCCAGCATCTGCTCCGTAGTTAATTCCCAGCCTTCCTCTTTGTGAGCGTATAGACGGCTGTAAGAACAAAAATTACAACTGAAAACGCAGATATTGGTAGGTTCGATATGAAAGTTACGGTTGAAATAAGTAGTGTCTCCGTGCAATCTTTCCCTTATCGAATTGGCTAATGACCCGAGGAAAGAAAGGCTGCCTTTTTCAAAAAGTAATAAACCTTCCTCGTCTGTTATACGCTTTCTGTTTCTTACTTTTTCTGCAACCTGAGCAAGCTGCGGATCTACATTGGAATTAACGATCATTTTTTCGGATAATATACCGGCCATCGTCTAAGTTTTATTGGACAACAAAGTTAAGCCTCATAAGGTTGCCGGCTTTTCAAAACTTGGCAGCGTTGAAAATCCCCTTTAAAAAATCCTTATCTTCCATTTGATTAGTTCAATTCACTTAAAAACTGCTGCATGAGTATTAAGTTTCGCCTGGTAGTGATGAATTTCCTTGAGTTCTTCGTATGGGGTTCCTGGCTGATCTCGTTGGGCGCTTACATGTTCAATGTGCTGAATTTTTCGGGTGTGCAGGTTGCCAGTATATATGGCACCATGGGTATAGCCTCACTGTTTATGCCGGCCTTGTTGGGAATTGTGGCCGACAGGTGGGTTAATGTAGAACGAGTACTGGGTGCATGCCATATTATCGGTGCCTTCTTGCTTTTTTGGGCATCTACCGTATCTGACTATCCCACCCTTTATATTATTATGTTATTCAATTCTATGGTTTTTATGCCTACCATAGCGCTGAATAATACTGTCTCTTATATTGTTTTAGAAGATAGAAAATTCAATATCGTTAAGGATTTCCCACCTATCCGTGTTTGGGGAACGGTCGGGTTTGTCGTGGCCATGTGGATTGTTGACCTGGCCGGTTGGACAAAAAGCCCTTTTCAATTATATATAAGTGCAGGGGCTGGATTATTTCTCGGTTTATACGCCTTCACGATGCCCAAATGCCCCCCGGCAAAAGTGGAGAGAAAGAAGGATCTTGTTTCTTCACTGGGTTTAGATGCCTTTGTTCTATTCAAGAGAAGGAAGATGATCGTCTTTTTTCTTTTTGCCATGTTGCTTGGCGCAGCCCTGCAAATAACTAATGCTATGGGTGGAGCTTTTTTGGATGATTTTAAAACAGCTTATGCCGATTCATTTGGTGTAAAACATCCAAATATCTTATTATCCATTTCACAGATATCCGAGACCCTGTTTATACTGACTATCCCATTCTTCTTGCAAAAATTTGGGATCAAGATAGTCATGCTGCTAAGCATTTTCGCCTGGGTATTACGGTTTGGATTATTCGCTATCGGCGATCCCGGTCCGGGTTTATACCTGTTAATTATGTCGATGATCGTTTACGGAATGGCATTCGACTTTTTTAATATCTCGGGGTCTTTATTTGTGGAGAAAGAAGCTGATATTAAAATAAGGGCTAGTGCCCAAGGTTTGTTCATGCTAATGACAAATGGGATTGGCGCCTTTTTTGGAACATTGATCGCAGGAAAGGTTGTCGATTATTTTACCACAAATGGAGTTAAGGATTGGCAAAGTATCTGGTTTAGTTTTGCGGGTTATGCCCTGGTGCTCGGTATTGTTTTCCCGCTGGTGTTCAAATACAAGCATGATCCAAAGGCGATGGAAAATATTCAGCATTAATAAGTCTGTTGAACTATTTGCCTGCTAAGTTTAACCCATTTTACTTTTGTTTAAAAAGTTCAGGGTATTTAATTTCTTATTTTCCCCAGCGGAATGTTGAGATATTAAAACCTGCCAGGTCGAGTACACGGTCGACGACAGTGGCGGCTACTTCTTCAATCGTTTGAGGCTTGCTGTAAAACGAAGGAGTGGCCGGGCAAATGATACCACCAGCCAGCGTTACCGTTTCCATATTCCGGATATGAATAAGATTATAAGGAGTATCCCTGATCACGCAGATAAGCTTTCTTCTTTCTTTTAAAATGACATCCGCCGCTCGTGTCGTAAGATCGTTGGAAATGCCCGAGGCAATTCTACCCAATGTACCCATCGAACAAGGCATAATGATCATGGTATCGTATTGCCCTGACCCCGAAGCAAAGGGAGCAGTAAAGTCCTGGGATGCGTACAATTTACCCGGTAAATTTTTATAACTATCGTCTCCCAACTCTGTTTGCCAAACCTCCTGCGCATTTGCGCTCATGATAATACCCAGTTCTGTCCAATGATCTTTCAGTAGCGAAAGTTTATGAAGCATGTTCTTTGCATAAACAGAGCCGCTGGCTCCCGTAATAGCGACGACGATCTTTCTCATAATATTGTTCAACAACAAAAGTCTGTAAACAACATGAGAATAAAAATTATTATCGCAAACGTTTGCATGAATTATGAAAATAAAGTTTATATATCAAGTCAGCGTTGAGACATTGAGATGAATCAATAAATTGTTAGTTAAACACTTATTTCTTAAAAAAGTGCGAAAAAAAGTTTCTGTATTAAATCTTTATTAACGATATTGCTAATGAATTTTCATAGGATAAGGTTTAATGGTTAATGGTTTTTGATTAGGGCCCTCCCGATTTATTTCGGGAGGTTCTTTTTTTAAGGTAGTCATAGAAGCACAGATAATAAAAAAAACCCGGTACACACTACCGGGTTTTTTTAATGAAGCAAGAATAATTTAGAAGGCTTTTGGTTGTTTGGCTGGTTGTCCGCCTTTTGTATTCTCATTACCCATATTTTCAATGATCCAGTTGGTCATCTTACTCCACAGGTGGAAGGTTGTATTATCCATTCCGCCTGAGATGCCGTGATTTTTATTAGGGTAATAGGCGCTTTCAAAATCAATATTGCTTTTAACCAATGCACTGATCATCTGTGTAGCATTCTGAAAATGTACATTGTCATCCGCTGTTCCATGAACAATAAGATACTTGCCTTTGATCTTGTCAGTATGGTTGATAGGAGAGTTATCGTCATAGCCACCTGGATTTTCCTGGGGCGTACGCATATAACGTTCGGTGTAAATATTGTCATAGTATCTCCAGGAACTAACGGGTGCAACGGCTACGGCCGCGGAGAATACATCAGCGCCTTTGGTTATGGCGAGCGAACTCATGAATCCGCCATAGCTCCAGCCCCAATGTCCAATATTATTTTTGTCGACAAAAGGCAATTTGCCTAAATAGCTTGCTGCATCAATCTGGTCCTCTATTTCAAATTTGCCCAATTGCAGGTAGGTCTTCTTTTTGAACTCTTCCCCCCGGTAACCTGTACCCGTATTGTCAACACTAACAACGATAAATCCTTTTTGCGCCAGCGATTGGTGCCAAAAACTTACAGCGCCAAAGCGATTAGACACCTGTTGAGAGCCAGGACCGCCGTAATTACAAAATAATACGGGATACTTTTTTGAAGCATCAAAATTTGGGGGTTTAAGCATCCAGCCATTCAGTGTATCGCCTTTGCTGTTAGGCACACGAATAAATTCAGCCTTGCTTATTTCATAATCCGTCATCTTATCTTTTAACTTGCTGCTTTCGTTTATTATTTTGACAAGCGTTGCAGAAACTTCCTTCTTTTTATTGCTCGAAATTGCATTTAAAGTAACAACCTGTGGCGTGTTGATATCCGTTCGATAATCATAGAACTCCGTGAAATCATCATTGAGCGTCACTTTGTGCCAGGCTTCCCCTTGTGTTAGCTGGGTTGTTTTTTTGCCGGAAAAATCTGTTACAAATAAGTTCCTGTCCATGGGCCTGGGATAAGCCATGGTAAAGAATATTCTTTTATTGACTTCATCTACGCCGTTTACATCAGTGATCTCATAATTACCCTGGGTCAATTGCGTTTTTGATTTTCCATCCATACTGTACAGGTAAAGATGGCGATAGCCATTCATTTCACTGGTAAAAAGAAAATTCTTGCCATCCTTCAAAAACCACCAGTCGTCATTGATGTCAACATAATGTTTATTTTTTTCTTCGTATAAAATATGGCTGGCCCCCGTTTGGGCATTCGTCAGTAATAATTTCAAGTTATCCTGGTGACGGTTCATCCAAAAAACCACAAGATCATTATCATTCTTTGTCCATTTAATGCGGGGTATATAGATGTCACCTTGTTCGTAGTGAGCTTTCACATCATTGCCCGAGGCTACATCATAAATATGAATTTCAACTTTTGAATTGGCCTCACCGGCTTTGGGATATTTGTACCGGTAGTCCTTATTATAAGCATTATCATAGATGGTCATGTTGTATTCCTTTACCTCCGTTTCGTCAAAACGATAATAAGCGATATACGTTCCTTTCGGACTCCATTGAAAAGCCCTGCTGAATTCAAACTCCTCTTCGTACACCCAATCGCAATTTCCGTTGATGATATAATTCCACTTACCATCCGATGTAACGGCTTTTACGGTGTTGCTGGCGAGGTTTTTTATATAAAGATTATTTTCCCTGACATAGGCCACTTTGCTGCCGTCCGGCGAAAGAGTGGGATGCAATACTTTTCCTTCATCCAGTGTGGAGATTTTTTTTGTAAGTGAGTCGTACACATACACATTAGCTTTGGAAGAACGACGGTAGATGGATTCTATATTTGTTCTCAATAAAACAACCCTTGGCGTAACACTGCTATAAATTATATCACCTGGTTTGCCAATAAGCTTACCATTTTCATCTTT
>JANOCH010000244.1:0-13699 GCA_031412015.1 Chitinophagaceae bacterium | reverse complement strand
AAGATATGAAGTTTGAATGTTATTCCCGGTAGCTTTTGCAACCTGCCTGCTCCTGAACAGACACGATCCGGGTTATTGGCCGGATATCACTAGACAATTGCCCGAACTTATAGCCTGTTTGGCGGCTAATTGCTATGGTTGACCGAAATAATTTCTTCTCCGCTCTCTACCGCTCTACTTTAGCTGAATAATTAATCATTATGAAAAAGATCATACTACTAGCGGCATTCGCTTTCGCCCTACTGATCCTGGAAGGATGTCTTACCACACTGCATCCCATCTTTACAGAAAAGGATTTGATATTTGATCCCCGCCTGAGCGGCAGGTGGAAAAAAACCAAGGACGGCTCTACAGTTATTTACCGTCAGGCTACGGTAAAGGATCTCCAAAGCCTTTCACCGGCATTGCAACGCAATGCAAATAAAATATACATGCTGGAAGAAAAAAATGAACAAAACAAAACCATGTCTGCTTACTATGCCTTCCTGGTGAAGCTGGGCAAATATTACTACCTGGATTATTATCCTGCAGGATTAAAAGAAAATCAATCCGCAGATGTCTTTTTTACGGCCCACTATATTCCAATGCACAGTATTTACCGGGTAAAGTTCAATGGCGATCTTTCTTTTGACCTGCAACAATTAGATGGCGGCTACCTGGAAAACCTGATCAAGAATAAAAAGATACGTCTCAGGCATGAAGTGACCGAAGATGGCAGCTATGTGATCACGGCACCGACGGAAGAACTGCAGCAATACCTGGTCAAATACAGCGACGTTCCTGAAGCGTATGGAAATGATAACAACGAAACCTATAACAAGATCAATTGACCATTCAATTTTAAATTTCTTTATCATGAATAAGAAAATTTTCCAGGTAACGGCAATAGCATCGCTGATCTTCCTGAGCTCCTGTATTACCAGTCTCCAGCGCCTGGTTACCTATACTACTGTTACAACCGACAACAGGATAACCGGCAACTGGCAGTATGAAGACCTGCCGGTAAAAATCGAAAGTATTCCCGGCAGCCTTTTTTTTAAATATATTACCGCATCCATCTCCGCATCCGGGGAAGTAAAATCGGCTTACGACAGCAAAAAAGATTCGATGCTCTATTCAAAATCCTATGTCGTTGATTTCACCAAAAACGGTTACCATTATTATATGGTCTGTAGTCTTATAAAGCTTGGAAATGAACTATTCGTTGATATAGCACCTGTCGATGCTAAACCATTGAGTAATTCTGCTGAGAAGGATAGGGATGACCTTTTCCAGGGAGGTACTTATATCCCATCGCATAGTATCGCCAAGGTTATTTTTCATAGCAACCAAACAGAATTCCGCTTTTTGAACAGCGACTATATCCTGGATCAGTTGAAGAACGGCAGAGTGGCCATCAACTATGAAAAAGATGATCTTTTCCAAACAAATCTTATTACTTCATCCTCCAAAGACCTTCAACAATTTCTTAGCAAATACGGAAATGATGAAAGATTGTACAGCAAAGAAAATACCATTACCTTAAAGAAAATCTGAACATGGCCAACACTATATTTAATGAGAACAGTAAGGGTATGCGCATCCTGCAGCATATCCTTTTTGTTGTATTGGCTTTTTTCGTACTGCTGAATGTATTTAAGTTTAGTAGCCCGCCCTCGGCAGTTGATTATGTTTATACCAGCCTTTTTTTGGCCACTATTATGCCCGTTATTTACTTTCATCTTTATTGGCTGTTGCCCAAACTTCGTAGTAAGTCGGCGCTTGTTTACTACCTTGTTCCCTTGTTACTGATCATGGTGCTATTTATTTGGATCAACCTGCAGTTGTTCAATCATTGGTCCGCTAAACTTTTCCCTGGTTTTTATTTTATATCTTATTACAAATGGTGGGAGATCACCTTGTTCTTTATTGCGTTTACCAGTATCACTACCCTGCTAAAGCTCTCAAAATCGTGGTTTGTGGTCAACCAGCTTCAACGTGAATTGCTTGAAAAAGAAAAGCAAAGGGTACAGGAAGAACTAAAAGCGTTGAAAGCACAGATCAATCCTCATTTTTTCTTTAATACACTGAACAGTATTTATTCCATGTCGCTTGACAAAGATGAACGACTGCCGGGAACTTTATTGCAGTTATCAGAACTGATGCGTTACTTCCTTTATGAAGCAAAAGAAGATCTTGTTCCCCTTGCAAAAGAAATACAGGTGTTAAAGGACTATATTGCCCTGCAAAAGATCCGTTCGAATGAACAACTAAAAGTGGAGGCTTTCTTTGAAGATGATATTAAACAGCAGAGGATCGCTCCCCTGTTGCTGATAACTTTTCTCGAAAATGCTTTTAAGCATGGAGCCAAGGGAGAAACAGGCGCTACCTTTATTAACCTGTCGATCAGGCTGACTAATACTTTACTTTATTTCTCATTAGAAAATAATAAAGGAACTGTCGACCTCATTGAAAAAGCAGATAATAAAGGCCTTGGACTCGAAAATGTAAAGCGAAGACTGGAACTGATCTATACAGGCAGGTATGAACTTTCGATACAAGATAAAGGAATCAGTTTTGCCGTAAAACTTCAAATACAATTATGAATTCTGCTATCCGTTGTCTTATTATAGAAGATGAACCGCTTGCTCAGAATGTTTTGAAAAAATATATCGAAGACCTTCCTTCGCTCGAGCTGGTAGCCATATGCGATGATGCGTTGCAAGCGCAGGGAATTGTTCAGTCAAAAAATATCCAATTAATTTTCCTTGACATCAACCTGCCTAAACTTTCCGGTATCAATTTCCTTAAGACTCTTCCAAAGCCGCCCGCTGTTATTTTCACTACTGCTTACGCTGAATTCGCTGTGGAAGGTTTTGAACTGAATGCGATTGATTATTTGTTAAAACCTTTTTCCTTTGAACGATTTATGAAAGCCGTGAATAAAGCTTCAGTTAAAACAGGGCCGGCGGGCAATGCAGCCATAGAAGAAAAAAATACAGACGATTTTATTTTCCTGAAAGCCGATAAAAAAATATATAAAATTGACCTGGAAGATATCCTGTATGCAGAAGCCACAGGCGATTATGTAAAAGTAGTGACCAAAGATGGGCCGTATATCGCCAATATCACTTTAAAAAAGCTATTGGAGGAATTGCCCGCAAATGGATTTTTCCGGGTTCATAAAAGCTATATCATATCCGCCAGTAAGATCAAATTCTTTGAAGGTAATTACGTAAAAGTGGGTAATACCGAGGTTCCCATTGGCGCAGCCTATCGTGAAGAAATATTTGCAAGGTTAAAAGAAAAAAACAACTAAATTTTGATGCGAATGCTGAACTAAATTCAGCTACTCAAAAAATTTCAATCCAAAAATTAGTCAGTAGGCGCTATCCATTATTTATCAGTGAGTTTAGTTATTGGCGTCAATTCTACTTTACGAAATTCTACTTCAGATCCTTCGGCCTGTAAAGCGATATTGCCTTTACTGGCAGTTGCATTGAATCCATAGTTCACCATATCACCATTGACCCATACTTTAATAGAATTGCCAATACACTCAACTGTCATATTGTTCCATTCTCCCACCGGCTTTTCAGAATTGTCCGTAAGATTTTTTACACGCCTCTCCTTCCCTTCCGTAATTCCCCAATCGGCTTTTGGTCCCCGGCGGGTTTCCATATCAGGCACGGCTATGTCTTCTACGATACACCAGAAGTCACCCGCATTCTGGTGCATCATCTGCACCTCGATAGATTTTGGAAACATTTTATACAAAGCCCTCGGAGTGGACGCAAACACGAGTACTCCACAGTTGCCGGGTACTCCTGCAAACCGGTATTCTATATTGAGCCGGAAATTTTGGTAAACAGCATCACTAATAAGATGCCCGCCGGGAGTACCCAGACTTACCAGCATACCGTTGCGAATGATGAATGGGTTAATGGCCGAGGCATTTGTATCCATTGCCGGGATATCACTATGCCAGCCACTTAAATCACGGCCATTAAAAAGACTGCGTGATTGGGCGCAGCACGAAGACGTAAAAAAAGAGACCGCGGAAACAATTGCGGTTATGGCGATGAATTTGTTCATATAGCAAATTATTTTTTAATCTGTGGCAAGATGAAAATTATGAATTACAATCTTTTATTAATACAGTTAACCAGGTTGCTTAAAAAGGAGAAGGACTTACTGATGTCCAGCCTCCGTCAATGATAAGGCTTTGCCCGGTTATATGCCGGGAAGACGGCGAAACAAAAAATAAGGCTGCATTCACAATATCATCTACCTCTGCCGCTCTGCCCATGGGAGTTATTTCAGCCCAGGTTTTCTTATAGTCCGTATCATTTAGGGTTCGTTCAGTCAACGTAGCTCCCGGGGCGATCGCATTAACGGTAATACCAAAGGAGGATAATTCAATCACGAGGTTCTTTGCGAGCATTTCGATAGCCGCCTTAGTCATACTATATGCCGCCAGGTTCTTATGCGCCTGGTGACCAGTTACAGAAGACATAAAAAGAATAGACCCTTTTTCATGCTGTTCTTTCATATGCCGGGCGGCATGTTGAGCCAGGAAAAAACTGCCATTCATGTTTACGTTCATCACCCGCTGAAACTGTTCGGGGCTATAAGAAAGAAAATCTCCGAAAACAGTAACACCGGCATTGGCAATGGCAATATTTAACTTCCCGAATTGTTTAACGGCCAGTCCGGTCATGTATTTCGTAAACTCCGGATCGGCGACATCACCAGCACAGGATTCACAAATGCCGCCAGCCTTGCGAATTTCCATGGCGGCACTGGCAGCCAGTTCTTCCAGTTCATCGTTCAGCAATACTTTAGCTCCGCGCAGGCTTAACGCTTTTGCAATACCAAAACCGATTCCCTGTGCCGCACCCGTCACAATAGCCACCTGATCCTTAAAATTATCGTCCGGCATTTTTTCCTGGTTAATGTTGAGATTTAGCACAAAATACAATTTTATGCAATTGATATGATTTTCAGCACCGCCAACCGAAAAAGGGAGGAGATACGTTTAAATGAAAGCTATCTCTTTGTTACCAACTGTCGCCAAAAAAAATTGAGAACTATTACAAATACCAGGACCGCTGTCACTATGGATTAAGCCAAAGGTTTATAAAGTTTACTCACAGGAGTACCCGATTTAGCTATCAATCCGGAATTCAATCTATTGTTTTACCCAATGATATAAAGTGGACAAAAAAACATCCGGAAAATAAAAAGCCGTAATACAAAAAGAGACGGATTCGTTAACTTACAATGAATACGATAACAAACCTATATTTAATTAAACCGAAAAATTGAAATTTATGAGAAAAGCTATCCCTCACTTTTCATACACATTGTGTGTAGCTGTTATTTTATTTTTTGCTTCCTGTAGTAAGTCGGGCGATACCGGCCCAGCTGGTCCCTCAGGCCCGGCCGGTCCCGCAGGTCCAGCCGGTGCCGCAGGTGCTGCAGGTGCAGCGGGGGCGGCCGGTGCTCCCGGTACGGCCAATGTCATTTATTCAAACTGGATCGATTCAACGACCTGGTTTTATAATTCACCGGCCCCGGGAGATACTTCTTATTTTGCCGATATAAACGCAGCAAAACTAACCGTGGATATTCTGAATAGAGGGGAAATAAAAGTATACATAAACCTGGGCGATGCCACCGATCCTTTCGTACTTCCGCTACCTTATAACGATGGCAGTGTTTTTATAGATGTTGCATTCCAGATAAATACGATCAGCCTTGCTTCAAATGTTGACCTGAGCGGGTTTCCATTTCGTTATGTGCTGATTCCGGGTGGAACACCGGCCCGTGCCGCAAAAGCTGTCGACTGGAATAATTATGCAGCAGTACAGAAATATCTTGGATTAACCGATTAGCACATATAGCTTTAAAGACATCATGGTCTTTGCTTACCCCTCTTTAAATACAAAAGAGCCATTGCCTTTAAAGAGCAATGGCTCTTTTCCTATTTCTGCATTTTATTTTGGAGATCTACTAATGAGTTTAGTGCTTTCCTTCAAGCAGGTTAAGCACCCATTCTTTTTTTCGTTGCGCTAACGGCACTTTCAGGTTGTCTTCCAGGATCAATGAGCCGCCATCCGCTTTGTCAAACCGGATGATCTTTGTGGGATTGACCAGGTAACTATGATGGGTGCGGAGAAAACCCAATGGCTCCAGCATGTTCTCATATTCCTTCAGGTTTTTTGAAACCATTACAGGGGGCCTGCTTTGTAAAAAGAATTTGGTATAGGTGCCCTCCGCCATGCAATAAAGGATATCACTTACTTTGACAAAATAGATATTATCAATGTCTTTGAGAACGATCTTTCTTTCATGATCCGGCTTATCGCTCAACTGGTGCAAAAGGAATTCTATCTGCCGGCTCAGATCTTTGCTTTGTATGTTTCGAATAGCTTTCTGTATGCTTTTTTGCAATGCGTCGGGGTCAACGGGTTTTAATAAATAGTCGATGGCGCTGAATTGAAATGCTTCTATAGCGTACCGGTTATGCGCCGTTACAAAGATAAGCTGAAAAGAAGGGTGCGGAACCTGTTTCATCAGGTCGAAACCACTGCCGTCGTCCATTTCAACATCCAGCAACACAATATCAGGTTGAAAGTTTTTTATTTTATGCAAACCCGACTGAACGCCATCAGCTTCTTCGAAAGCTGTTATCTCAGGGCAGAATGCCTGTAATAAAACCCTGAGGGCTGTGCGAAGATTAGGTTCATTATCGGTGATGAGCAGCTTCATGTGTCTATATATACCTAAGATATAGTTTGTTTATCTAATATCGGAAGGTGAATTTTTACCGTAACGCCATTGCCAACTTTATTGCTGTCAATAGAAAACCTCGCTCTGGTCTTTAATTTAATATTTAGCAGATATATCCTGTCTTTTATGATCTGGCTGGCGCGGGATATATGTTCATTGCCACCGTGTCCGCCAGGCAGGTTTTCTTTAACCGTTGTGACCAGGCCTTTCCCGTTATCCGTAATTGTTATTTGCAGGTCATTAGCTTCTTTACTGAATTGTATAGATACATGACCCGGATAATTAATACCTGTGAAACCATGTTCAATACTATTTTCGACAAATGGCTGAAGGATCATAGAAGGTATCATTAGCTCATCTGCATCAAGATCATCCGCAATTTTTATTTCATAAGAAAATTTCTGAGGAAACCGCATCTTTTGTAGTTCGAGGTATTCATTCAGAAAATCTTTTTCCTGTTCAATGGTCACATATTCTTTATAAGTGCTTTCCAATGTTTCCCGCATAATGTGTGAAAACTTTGAAAGATTACTGGCCAATGCCTTTCCATCATTTTCCAGCAGGGCGAAAGATTGTAAAGCCGACAAAGCGTTAAAAAAGAAATGAGGATTCATCCGGGCCCGGTTGAGCCGCTGCTCTGTTTCCAGTATTGTCTGTTTGCTTTTTAATGATTGCTGCCGGATAAAAAATGTCAGAGCAACCAGCGCCAGCAAACCGGCTACCGCCAACAATAAATAGGTTCTCTTTTGTTGCGCCAGTTCTTCTATCTTTCTTTCGTTTTTAGCCTGGCTGTATTTTCGTTCCAACTCCATTACCTGGCTGGCTTTTTCAGCATTTTGTATGCTGTCGGTGATATTCCGGCTCAGCTCTTTGTATTCATAAGCCTTTTCAAAGTCGCCTGTTTCTTTGGCGATCCTTGACAAGATCAAATCATATAGTTCGGCAATATAGGCGGGGTTGCCTTCCAGCATACGGAAGTACATGGCTGAATCAGCCATTCTTTTTGCTTCAGAATAGTCTTTCAATTCAATTAGAATATCTGCTTTGTCATAATAGTTGGTACCAAGATTATCATAATTGTCGCTGTCAGTATAGTTGAATGAACTGTCGAGCAACTGTAATGACCTCCTCAGGTCCTTTTTCTCATAGGCGATTCCCTGTAAGTTGCTGAAAGCAGCAGCGATCGAACTTTTCCTGGCAATACCTTTAGCTATAGCCAGCTGCTGGTAGCTAAATATCTCTGATGAATCAAGACTCGTGCTGATTTTTGTATCCTGGTAATGCCATAGATAGCGCTTCGACAGCTTAAACAGGATATCAGCTTTCTTTTGCGGGCTCTCAATTCTATTAAGCAAAGGAATAGCCTTGCGTGCATATACAATTCCTTTATCGGCCTGGTCGGTTTGATTAAATAACTGTGCTATCATGGTATAACAAGCGGCTATTTCATGCGGGTTGCCGGATGACTCAGCAGATTGGAGCAATTTAAAAGTGTATTCCTGCGCTTTTGGAAAATCACCTTTAGTATAGTGAAGTTGCGCCCAGTATTTGTAAGTGGTCAAAAGAATACTATCCGCACAGCCGCTCTGTTTATACAGCTTCTCAGCAATTCGAAAATAAATTTCCGCCGTGTCAAATTTTTTTTCATCCAACCGATCAATGGCCATCCACTCATAACTTTTAGCTTTGCAGATGGCGTTGGGTGACAGCACCAATTTTTGCTGTGTGGATTTGTTGTCTGTTGCCGATCTTTCCTGTTCGGATCTTAGCACATGGTACTCCGGGCATTCGCATGTTGACTGGGGGTAAACCGCCGTGCTTAAGAACATTAATAATACAGGTAGCAAAAAAAAGCGAAGCTTTTTGTCATGTGAACTCATCAGGAAGAATTGGTTTTGCATACCTAAAGTAGTGTTACCCTGTGACGAATGGTAAAAAACTTTTCCCCCCGGCGTTAATAGTTGCAGTTATTAATACAATTGATGCTCCTGCCCATCCGGCGGCTTCACTTACAAATAAGATATTATTTCAAACCAATGGTTGGCGGGGTCAATAAACCAGGAAACACTCCGTAGCAACGGAGGATTTTCCCTTCTGTTAATGGTTATGCTTAAGGCTGAAGTCTAAAATAATCGGATTGAAATACTTTATCCCGGAAGATAGACAACCGATTGAAATCGGTTAACAGGCGATCCAATAATTGGAATAAATGAAATAACGATATAACTTTTTTATGAAGGCCGGACTTGCCTCGCTTTTTTAATACTGGTGAAATGCCTGCGACACAAATTCCAGTACCTGGGGCAACGATGTTCGCCAGTAGGTCCAGTTGTGGGCCCCATCACGGATGCGAAATTCATGAGGTATTTCTTTTTTTCGCATAGCGATATGAACCAGCGAATTCCCTTCGAATAGAAAATCATCATCACCGCAATCAATATACCAGCGCACCGCTTTCTTTGTGGAATCAGGTAATGCTTCTACCAAAGAAGGCACACTATATTTTTTATAATACTTCTCTACCAACGAATCGGGGATCGATGCATCATTTCTTTTCAATTGTATCCTGGCTGCTTCTATTGTTAACGGGCCTGTTGCAGCACTGAGCGGACACGCTGACGAAAAAAGTTCGGGGCGATGCAGGGCATAAACAAAGGATCCGAAACCACCCATACTTAGTCCCGCGACAGCACGATAACGTTTCTCACTTTTAATTCGAAATTTTTTTTCTACAAAAGGCAGAAACTCTTCAAAGAAAAAATCTTCATACCGCCAGTTGTTTCTTGCATCGTTGTTATAGCCTCTTGTTCCAGTATTGGCATCTGGCATCACGATGATCATAGCCGTGGATTTCCCTTCACCGTTTGCTTTGTCCGTGATATGCAACACTTCTCCAAATTGAACCCACCCTGTATGATCATCACCACCGCCATGTAGTAAATATAAAACAGGGTAGCTTCTTTCAGATGTTTCGTAACCAGGTGGCAGGTACACGGCATACTTTCTTTCCATCTTTAATATCTTGCTGGTCATAGAAAGATTATCCATCACTTTACCGGTTTGTGCGGCGCTGAAAAAAGGCAAACAAATCAATATGGCAAAAAATAGTAATAGCTGTTTTGTCATTTTTACAAATTATGTATGAGATAATCGTGGATTTTAAAGATACTTAATTCGAAGAACGAATTGATCTTTTTACTTGATCAACTCATAAGCATAAACCAGGTTGAGATGAATATTGTAGTCGGTATTTATCTAAATTCTCTTTCCATTAGGTTTGATATAAATGAAACAACTTGTCCGGCAACCACCACTGAAACAATTGTTCTTTCGAACATAATGGGTTTTACGTAACTTTAGCCAACGAATTAAAATATAATGCCATGCCTATTTTCAAGCTCCAGATCAACGGGAAAGAATACAAAGCCGATGTTGCCGCCGACACGCCTCTTTTGTGGGTGCTCAGGGATCATCTCGGTTTAGTGGGTACCAAATACGGTTGCGGTATCGCCCAATGCGGCGCATGTACCGTGTTGCTCGATGGCAATGCAAGTAAAGCTTGTGTGCTTCCGGTATCGGCCGTAAAGACCTCCAAAGTAATCACGATCGAAGGGCTGTCTGCCAATGGTGACCATCCATTGCAGCAGGCCTGGGATGAAGTAGATGTTCCTCAATGTGGTTATTGCCAGGCCGGTCAGATCATGACAGCCGCGGCGTTGTTAAAGAAGAAACCAAAGCCTACCATGCAGGAAATTGATGAAGCGATGCATCCTAATATATGTCGTTGTGGTGCATACCATCGTATTCGTGAAGCCGTAAAATCAGCCAGCACAAAAATCTAATAATATGACAACACTCAATAATACTAACCGAAGAGATTTTCTCAAAATAACCTCTATGACCGGTGGTGGATTGCTGCTTGGTTTTAGCTGGTTTAGTGCCGAAGCCGAAACACCGGTGATTGTGACCAATGCAAATTTCGCCGGTGACTTGGGTTTCAACAGTTACCTGTCAATAGGAACAGATGGCACGATCACTATTTTTTCTCCCAACCCGGAATTAGGACAGAACATCATGACCTCTTTCCCGATGATCGTAGCGGAAGAATTGGATGCCGACTGGACAAAAGTGAAAGTAGTACAAGCCGCACTGGATACGGTTAAGTTTGACAGGCAATTAACCGGAGGAAGTGGCGCTATCCCTCATTCATGGAAAAGATTGCGGACCGCCGGCGCTACTGCGAGACACCTATTAATTGAGGCTGCTGCTAAACGCTGGAATGTGGATGCGGCGGAATGTTCCACCGATAATGGTTTTGTTATACACGCAAAAACAGGGAACAAATACGGATATGGCGAGCTGGCGGAAGAAGCGTCTAAAATGACAGCTCCAAAAGATGTTCCGCTAAAAAACCGGAAAGACTTTAAAATCATCGGTAGTTCGGTCAGGAACGTAGAAAATAAAAAGATCATTACTGGCCAGGGAATGTTTGGTTTGGATTTTTATCGTGAAGGTATGGTCATAGCGATGATCCAACGTCCTCCCGCCTTTGGTACAAAAGTAAAATCAGTTGATGCTGCGGCGGCCAAAGCGATGCCCGGAATAATCGACGTCGTTACTTTCAAAAACAATGTTGCCGTTGTTGGTAAATCCACCTGGGAAGTAATGAAGGCGAGAAAGGCGGTGAAAATTGAATACGAAAAAGATGGAAATTTAGAAAGTACGGCCGATCATGATAAATTATTTATCTCGCTTCTCGATAGTGATAAAGCCACTGTTAGAAGAAAGGACGGCGATGTAGAAACCGCATTCAAGAATGCCGCTAAAATTATCAAAAGCGAATACCAATGCCCCTTCGTTCCGCACAGCCCGATGGAGCCGATGAATTTCTTCGCGGATGTACGGGAAGATAAAGTGGAATTGGTAGGGCCTTCGCAAACACCCGCCGCCGCCCGTGCCGCCACCGCCAAACTTTTGAATATTCCGGAAAACAAGATCACGTTAGAACTTACAAGACTGGGTGGTGGTTTTGGACGAAGACTTAAATTCGATTATGTACTGGAAGCCGCGGAATTATCCAGCATCGTCAAGAAACCGGTCAAGTTGATGTGGTCAAGAGAAGATGATATGATGGGTGGCAGCTACAGACCCGCAGTGCGTTACCGCTTTGAAGCGGCGCTGGATGCCCAGAATAACTTGATCGGTTATAAACTAAGGGGTGTCGGCATCAATGTAAACAATTCGACCAGGGAAGATAATTTTCCTTCCGGTGCCGTTGATAATTTGCTGATCGATTCAGTGGAACATATCTCCCCTATCACTACAGGTGCATGGAGAGCGCCGGTCACTAATTTTTTGGCGTTCGCTGAGCAAGGTTTTATTGACGAGGTAGCTTTGGCCGCAGGAAAGGATCCAGTGCAATTCAGGCTGGAACTTTTACAAAAAGCAAGAACCAAACCTGTAGGCGCCATCAAATATAATATTGACCGGATGGAAACCGTCATTAAACAAGTGGCGGAAAAATCCGGATGGGGAACGAAGAAAGGAGTTTCGCAGGGTTTTAGTATTTATTTTTCCCATGCATCGTATGTCGGCCAGGTTTGTGACGTGGAAATGAAAGCAGGAAAACCAGTTGTTAAAAAAATATATGCTGTCTCCGATTGCGGTGAGGTGATCAATAAAAGCGGTGCTTTGCAACAGGTAATGGGTGGAATTGTGGATGGGTATGGACATGCGATGTTTGGCAAGCTAACGTTCAAGGATGGCGTACCGGGACAAAATAATTTTGGCCCCTACCGTCTGATCAGGATGAAAGAGATCCCGGAAATAGAAGCGCATTTCGTTGATAACGGTATTGATCCAACCGGGTTAGGCGAGCCGGCATTACCACCCACCGGCGGAGCTATAGCCAACGCTATCTTTAAGGCAACCGGTACACGTTTAAGGAATCAACCATTTATTGACGAGCCGCCGTTCAAAGCAAAAGCAGCAAGCAAGGCCTTTTAATATTTTTTTGTTTACGCCGTAGAGACAGGGCATGCCCTGTCTCTCATTAATTAGAACAACCGGTGTCAGACAAATACCAAAACAAATACCGCATTCCATCGGCACGTTTGCAAACCTGGGATTATGCCAGCATCGGCGCCTATTATATCACCATCTGTACCGCAAATCGCCAACATTATTTTGGGCAAATAATAAATCGGAAAATGCAATTATCCGTTCAGGGTGATATTGCCCATCAATATTGGTTAGAAATTCCGCATCATTTCTCATTTGTGATGCTGGATGAATTCGTTGTGATGCCGAATCATATACATGGAATTATAACAATTGCTAAACCAGAAAATTATAACGGCAACGATAGGATCGCCGCCGCATCCGTAGAGACAGGGCATGCTGTAGAGACAGGGCATGCCCTGTCTCTACAACCGCATCCACGTTTTCGCAACCAGGGGGAAAATACAATTTCGGCTATGGTTGGCTCCTATAAATCCGCCGTCACAAAATCCTGCAACCAAAATAAATTACCATTCGGCTGGCAATCCCGTTTTCATGATCATATTATCCGCGACAATGGTGAATTTTATCGTATCAAAAACTATATCGTTGATAATCCTGCAAACTGGGACCAGGATAAATTTTTCAATAATAATTCTACAGTAGTGTAGGGCAATTTTGTTGAGAAAATACATATTCTTTTTACTTATTTTCATAGCCGCTATTCACACATGCCAATGAAAAATACACATCTTTCACTTGCGGCTATTGCCACGCATCTGTTTTTTGTAATATCCATTTCATTTTATTTAAATGATCCGGAATCTGAATCCGGCAATTTTGCAAAATTATTTATTATTTTATTTATATGTTACCATAACATACAGGATTACAACCAAGCAATTTCGTTCTATGAAAAATCCTT
>JANOCH010000243.1:0-8687 GCA_031412015.1 Chitinophagaceae bacterium | reverse complement strand
CGTGACATCAACTACCAGGCAATTTCTATAAGAGATTTAGAAGTCAAATAATCATTCTTCGGCCAGGAAATGGGATTATTCTTCTTCCCCTCCATGCGGCCCATAGAATATAACCCATGTCGCAAAGTCATCACTGAAATTTTCAAAATGATGTTCCATTCCGGCGGGAACAAATAATACGTCGCCTTTTTTACAGGCGACTCTTTCTCCATCCCGGAAAAAGAACCCATCGCCCTTAATGACTACATATACTTCATCCTGCTTGTGCGGCGTTTGCGTGTCCGATTTAACCGGTGCGAAATATTCGAGGGACATGGTTCCATGTTTCATCACTACTATGAAGGGGAATTCGTTGTCCTCGAGCAATTTCTCATTGGCCTCTTTGGGAGAAATTTTGAATTTCATATTCCTTGTTCATTAAAATTTATATCATATCGCTCCAGCTCCTTAAGAACCGGTTCATAAATTTCTTTTACAATCGGAATGTGTAAACCAGTAGTGGTAATAGTTCCATTCAAAATTAATTTAGCGGCAATACCCAGCGGCAATCCCACCGTTTTTGCCATGGCTGTCCTCAGGCTATTTTCTCCTTTTACTACAAGGGAGCTTTTGATCGTTGAGGTTTGATTATTGATCGCATATTCAAACTCGTGCAGCATCACGATCATATCTTTATCCTGTGGTAATAAAGATAATTTATTTTCCAGGGTAAATTGCAATACATCGGCAGAACTGGTGGCGCTGGATGGAATAGCAGCTTCACTTAAAAGTCCCAGGTATCCAAACAAGGCGGTTACTAAAGACCTGTCGCCAGCCTCAACACTGCGTTCAAGAAACTTATCAAAGTTATTGTCTTTTGTATGGGCGGCTATATTTTTATCCAGCCATTCACGGATACTGATGGTTGAACCGGGAGTAAGAAACGATGAATTTTCTTCATTGGTCAATCCTGCTTTGACAATATAATGCCAGGCCCTGCAAAAAGATGGATGTCTCAAGGTAGTACGGATAAAGGTGGAAGTCTTTTCAAGACCATATACGGGCATATAGGATAATGAATCCCTGTTTGGATACCAGGCATAATCTTCCAATCCAGGGACACTTACTTTTTCATTGTGTTCAAATAATGCTTCATAGGGGACGGTAAATGTCTTCCCTTCTTTTCTAAAAATAGCCCCGGCTTTTCCCGCCATAACAATATTCCTTGGGTTCCAGCTTATTTTATAATGCCAGGGATTGTCATCACTTTCAGGCGCTACCAATCCACCGCAATGCGATTTAAAAGAAGTGATCGTTCCTCCTATTGCATGAATATGATCAATAAGCTTCATCGCACTCATGTGATCGATACCGGGATCAAGACCCATCTCACACAGGAAAAGCAATTTTTTATTTTCGATCTCACTCTTCATGCTCCGCATATCGTCATCGACATAGGAAGCCGTCAGCAGGTGTTTTGAAAATGTGACACAATCTTTCGCTACTTTGCTATGCAGGAAAGGGGGAAGCATTGAAATAACTATATCAGCTTTTTGTATACATTCGCCTCGTTTTTCGTCATCGGTAATATCAAACGATACCGCGGTACCAAACGGAGAACCATCGATCTTATCCAATGCCAGTTGAAGATTCGCGTCTGCAACAGTCAGTCGCCAGTTTTCATTCTTTGCATGGGCAAGAAGGTAGTCTATCAACACAGTGGCAGATTTTCCGACGCCGAATAACAGGATATTTTTCATCCGGCAAATATCAGACTTCAAACGTAGAAAACCATTGGCATCCTATTTGACAAATATTTCAGTTGTACAAAAGCTAAAAAATTCTTTATACTAATTCATTTTTAAAAATTCTCTTTATGAAAAAAGTAATCTTCGCCCTTTTATTTTCTGGATCAGCTGTTGCCGCCATGGCCCAGGTTTCCTTGGGATTGAAAGCTGGCGCCAATATTACCAATTTTACCGGGGGTGATTTTGCTGCGGTTAAGAAAAAGGCCATTGTAGGTTTTCACGGAGGAGGGTACCTCAATGTTGCGTTAGGGGCATTATCGCTACAACCCGAAGTGATGGTTTCCACACAGGGAGCAAGGATTGACAGCGTTAGCGGTAGCTATGATTGGAAAGTTACTTATCTCACCGTTCCCGTGATGCTTAAATACAGATCGGCGGTTGGTTTTTATTTGGAAGCCGGACCTCAATTTGGATTCAAGCTCAATGAAGACGTAAAGAATGAAACGATCGATGCGTTTGCGAAAAACCTGGATCTTTCAGCAGGCGCCGGTATAGGTTTTCAGACAAAAGGAGGCTTCGGGATTGGCGGCCGTTACTTAGTCGGCTTATCCAAGGTTGGTGATTTTGATGCTTCCAACGGTGGAGGTATCGATCCGGATTTTAAGAACAGCGTTATTCAGCTGGGTATTTTCTTTAAATTAAGTAAATAGCAAAAAATATTCCTGCAAAAAAGAAACCCGCAAACAGTGCGGGTTTCTTTTTTACCGGTTTGCTACGGCATCATTACTCTGTTTGCTTTCTATATTGATAATTTTGTAATTGATCTTTATTCCCCTGTTCGTATCTGGTACCCTGATCGTAGATGTTCCGTTAGGAGCCACTCCTTTGAATTTGATATTCTCTGTTCTCAAGGGTTCTTCGCTGGGTTTCAGGTATTGCAATTCAACAATTACATTGTCCAATTCATATTTAGAATTGTTCGTCACGGTAAGCTGCAGGTTACGAATACCACCAAAGGCTACCCTTTTATAATCATTGCTTGCGACCGATACCAGTTCATTCAAACTGTTTTTACTATTTCTGTCAATTGGTTTTTCGTCAATAGTGTTGGTACCAGTTCTAAGTTTACGAATTCTTTCGCCGGTTATAGGATCGATCTGAGCAGGTGGAGCTGTTTGGTTTGTATCAAATTCCCTTTTTTCCGCAGGTTTCAACATGGTCTCCTTCCTGATCGTGATTGTAGAAGGCATTGATTGTTCTGTATCTTTCGACACCTGGGTCAAATTTTTCGAAGAATTCGATACTTCATCCTGGTTGTCTCCGGGAATTTGATTATCGACAGTTAACTTTTCGGTTGTGGTCGGTTCTTCCGTGATTTCGTTGGCCATGTTACTGGTTACGGCAGGTGTGGTTTGAGGTAATTGTTGGGATATGCTATTGGAGTTACCAGGTTTGGATTTGATAATAAATCCTGTTAATACACCCACACAGATCAATCCCACAATGACCGCGGCCTTTTTAAGATTAGCGATCAAAAAAGTTTTTCTAGTCGTCTTACTTTTACGTTGCTGCAAGGTCTTTACATACATTTCCTTGATCTCATCAAGAGGCTGTGAATATTTTATCTCAGCTTCCACCGTTTTAGCAATAGGGATGGCGGGAGATGCCGGGAATTCTTTGATCACCGGTTTTGGCGGAACCGGTCTTTCAACGGCGACTGTTTTTTGACCGGGCAGCGTTACGAAAACCGACTTCCTGGGAACAAACTTTGATTCTTCGTGATGGACAACCGGGGCATATTGTACCGGCTCCTTTGCTACCGGTGCTGGTTCTTTTATTACCAAAGGCTCTTCCTTCTTTTCCTCAGTTTGTTTTTTGAAAAACCGGTCGAAGGGCTGTTCTTCGATGACCGGGGCGTATGGTTTTAATTCTTCTACTTCGCTGGGATAACGCCAGGCAGCGCTTTTACCCTGCACCCATACCAGGTCGTAGGGTTTTAATCCAACATTCAGCAGGTCATTCATAGAGAAAGGACCAGTTTCTTTGTTGTCACGGAGTAATAGATACGTCGCCATTTTTCGGTTCTTCTTTGCTCATGCTAAGTAAACGAAAATTATGGCCGCCAAGTGCCAAAAGGTTGTTATAAAATGGCCTCTTAACAATAATCCACATTCGTGGAAAAGTGGGGTAAAAAACAGTTTGTTTTGTCAGGTTATGACGGTCAAAAAAGTTAGATTTGCCAGCCTTTAAAAATGGGCTAAACTCTTCTGAAAAGACAGCTTTTAATGGCTTGGTGAAAGGATGATTTTTTCATCGGTGACTTGAACGAAATACGGGCCGCGATAGTAGGGTAGCAGGTGTTTATCCGGAGTGTTAAAGTTGGCCAAATAGATAATTCAGAGAATTCATAAAATAAATCAGTGTAATCACGAAGCATGGAAGATAATTTTGAACCACAGGAAACAAGTGACATTAACCGGATAATCCCGGTTAATATTGAAGAGCAAATGAAGACGGCCTACATTGATTATTCAATGTCTGTAATTGTAGGCCGGGCCTTACCGGATATAAGGGACGGATTAAAACCAGTTCATCGCCGGATTCTTTATGCGATGAATGAATTAGGTCTCCGCTCCAACAGGGCCTATAAAAAATCAGCCCGTCTCGTAGGGGAAGTATTAGGTAAATATCACCCGCATGGTGATATGTCGGTATACCATGCCATGGCCCGTATGGCGCAGGAGTGGAATATGCGGTATACGCTGGTAGATGGACAGGGTAACTTTGGTAATGAAGATGGAGACGGACCGGCGGCGATGCGATATACAGAGGTCAGATTGGAAAAGATCACCGAGTATATGTTGGATGATCTGGATAAAGAAACGGTCGACTTTCAACTCAACTTTGACGATTCAGAAAAAGAACCAACGATCTTACCTACAAGGATTCCAAATCTTTTGGTCAACGGATCAAGTGGTATCGCGGTAGGTATGGCTACGAACATGATGCCGCACAATCTTTCAGAGGTCATTGACGGATGTATCGCATTTATAGACAATCGAGAAGTAACTATTGATGAGCTGATGCAGTATGTAAAGGCGCCGGATTTTCCAACCGGTGGCATTATCTACGGTATGGAGGGGGTGAGATCAGCTATGCATACTGGTCGTGGCCGGGTAGTGATGCGGGGCAAACTGCATGTAGATACCAAACCAAGTGGTCGTGAGCAGATCATTATTACGCAAGTGCCTTACCAGGTGAACCGTGATGAACTGACCAATCGTATTGGTGTATTGGTCAATGAAAAAATAATCGAAGGTGTAGCTCACGTCAATAATGAGTCTAACAATAAAGAAGGAACCAGGGTGGTCATTGATCTCAAAAGAGATGGCGTTGCCAATCTTATCATCAATCAATTGTATAAGCATACCGATCTACAAACCTCTTATGGTATCAATAATGTAGCTATCGTTAAAGGCAGACCAAGAACACTGAACATTAAAGAAATGATCAGCGAGTTCGTAGAGTTTCGCCATGAAGTGGTGATTCGTCGTACACAGTATGAATTAAGAGAGGCGGAAAAAAGAGCACATATTTTACAAGGTTACCTGATCGCATTGGATCACCTCGATGAAGTGATCGCTTTGATACGTGCTTCTGCAACACCCGATGTGGCAAAGGAAAATCTGATCAACGCCGGTTGGGGACTGGATGAGATACAGGCTAAAGCTATTCTTGAATTGCGTCTCCAGCGTTTGACAGGCATGGAACGGGAAAAGATAAAGGCTGAGTATGATGAATTGATGAAACTGATCACGCACTTAAAAGAAATATTGGCGAATGAAGGGTTGAGGTTTGAGATTATCAAAACAGAATTAAGAGAGATCAAAGAGAAATTCGGCGACGAACGAAGAACAGAGATCACTTACCTGGACGATGAGATGCAATTGAAAGATCTTATCAAGGAAGAAGATGTGGTGATCACTATTTCACACCTGGGTTATATTAAACGTACCCCTGCGGATGAATACCGTGCGCAAAAAAGAGGTGGCAGGGGAGCGATGGGTGGAAGAACCCGTGACGAAGATTATATCGAACATCTTTTTGTAGCATCTTCGCACCATACCATGCTATTCTTTACAGAGAAAGGAAGATGCTATTGGCTGAATGTTTACCAGATACCGGAAGGGGAGAAGTCAGGAAAGGGAAGAGCTATTCAAAACCTAGTGCAGTTGCCCCAGGATGATAAAGTAAGAGCGGTCATTGACGTAAAAGATCTGAACGACGAGGCGTTCGTGAAATCTCATAATATCGTACTTTGTACCAAGAAAGGAATTATCAAGAAAACAGAACTCGAAGATTTCAGCCGTCCCCGTTTGACCGGTGTAAACGCTATTACGATCATCGAAGGCGATGAATTACTGGAAGCAAAGATGACCGATGGGAATTCAGAGATCATGATGGGGGTCAAGAGTGGTAGGGCTATCCGTTTTTCAGAAGTGAAAGTAAGGGCAACAGGTCGTGGCGCTATTGGTGTTGCAGGTATAGAAGTAGACGATACCGGTGATGAAGTTGTTGGTATGATTTGTGTAAATCCAGTATCGGATGCCGATAAAACAGTACTCGTAGTAAGTGAAAAGGGATATGGTAAAAGGACAAAAGTGGATGAGTACCGTTATACCAACCGCGGAGGAAAAGGGGTAAAGACGATCAACGTTACGGAGAAGACCGGCGCACTGGTTGGATTGCTGGATGTATCCGAATCGCAGGATCTGATCATCACGTGCAAAAGCGGTGTCACTATACGGATGAAAGTAGCCGATATCAGTGAGCAGGGCCGGGCAACGCAGGGGGTAAAATTGATCAGGCTGGATGATGGAGATGAAATAGCCGCCATCACCAAGATCGATGACCAGGAACCGCCCGGTGCGGAAGCTATAACGGAGCAAACTAATGGCGATGCCGGTGACGCAACCGATACGGGCGAAAATCCATCTTTAGACAACAACACTGAAACAGAATCTTAATTATCACTTTAAAAGACAAATGAAATGAGCCACGATGGAATTTGTTGCCAACCGGAGAGAGACGGTTTGGCGAATCCGATGGCTATCGGATCCATTTGGCCCAAAAACATTAACAAATACACATATGAAAAAGATCACTTTCTCCTTAACGATGCTAATGCTTGCTCTTTTTGTAAAAGCACAGACTTACGATGAGATCAAGCAAACCATGATGCTGGGTCAGTACAAAAAAGCAAAAGAGGATGTAGATAAAAGATTGACCAATGCGAAATTTGCCGGTAAGGCTGAGGCCTATATTTTGAAAGCGGCCATTTATGCAGGGCTGGCAGCAGACAGCAGCAGGCTAAATACGCCTGAAGGAGCCGCATTACTGACAGAGGCGGAAGCTGCTTTTAAGAAATACAGGGAAATGGATCCCGGCATGGCGCTGGCAACTGACCCGCTTTATAAGAACGCACCGGTCGGAATTTATTCTACGCTGTTTAATATTGGGTACAAACAATACGAGGCGAAAAAAATGGCCGAAGCCTTTGAAACATTTAAGAAAGTTGATGAGTATTCCGCCATTTTAATAAGCCAGAAGTTGCTTAATGCAACGCTTGATACAAATGCGGTCATCCTGGCGGGCATCACGGCGGAGGGTAGTAATAATAAAGATGAAGCGGCAAAATACTATGGCCGCCTGGCCGATTATAAATTATCGGGTGCCGGTTATGAGAGTATCTATCGTTTCCTGGTTACTCATTATTTCACTAAAAAGGACATGGCCAATTTTGAGAAATATAAAGACATAGGCAAGGAATTATATCCCAAAAGTGATTTCTTTACTTATGACAAAACTGATTTTGCCGTAGGTCTTGAATCCAGCTTTGACTCAAAGATGAAAGCGTTGGAAGAGGTATTGGCGAAAGATCCGGTGAATTATAAAGCTAATTTATCGCTCGGGCAACTCATCTATGATACATTGAATTCAAAAGTGGAAGGGGCCGTGTTACCTGCGAATGCAGTCGAGTTGGAGAAGAGAATGGTAACCGCTTTTAATAAAGCCGGTGAAGCCCAGGAAGAGGCATTGCCTTACCTCGTGATCGGCGACTACTTTGTGATGCTGCAGGCGGAAAAGGTGAAGAAGGCGGATAAAAAATATGGTGAATACCTGGAATCGGGAAGAGAACCCTACGAAAAAGCGGCAGCTGTTTTTGCCAAGAAAACCAATCTGAGCGGAAATGACAGGCAGCAGTATAAAAAGGCGGCTGGTTTCCTGGAAGATATTTACAATTATAAAATTGAGCAAGCTAAAAAAGAGAAAGGGAAACCCGCGGATATTGCAAAATATACGGCGGAAGCCAAGAAATGGGGCGACCTCTATTTGAGCATAAAAAATTAATTCGTTTGTATCTATAAAGGAAAAGAGGCTGTTTGATGACAGCCTCTTTTTTTATTTTAGATCGAATACTAATTCAGTGTAGATGGTGCCCATCAAGTAGGCGATCAGCCCACCAACAACGGCGGCCATTACCGGCCAAACAAAATAGTAGAATACAGGTTTCATATACCATTTGATCTCAGCCTGTATTATTTCGGTTTCGCCGGAAAGTGTCACCAGGCGGTGAGCAACTGGGCGGCTTACAAAGGCCGGAATTTTATCGGCTACCAGGCTTCCGCGGTTGTCGATATGGCTGGCAGACAGAGCGGGTACTTTATTCAATACCATGTTTTCCGCTTCTTCAAAACTATCCGCAGTAAAGGCAGCCGGGTTCAATACCGTGTTGATCTTTTTTGCCGGGTTGGGGTAGTAAATGATATTCTTTCTTATCAGTGTATCCTTGGCCATTTCGGTCAGGCCGGTAGATAAACGTCCGCGAAAGGCGTCCCGGTTCCAGGTAACGGGATAGGAAGATGCCTTATGCTCCTGGAATACGACTTCGCAGGCTGT
>JANOCH010000242.1:0-5148 GCA_031412015.1 Chitinophagaceae bacterium | reverse complement strand
ATGCCGGCGCCACGAATACCTATCGTGTCTTAGGTCCCAAATGGGGAACTGTCGTTATGATAGTTGACATGCTGAAGGGTACGGCAGCCGTTAACCTTGCTCTACTTCTTCCTCAGTACGCCGAAAGTGAAACCTTGTTTTTGAATTTGCAGATAAGCCTTGGTTTAGCTGCGGTTTTGGGGCATATTTTCCCTATATGGGCCGACTTCAGGGGAGGCAAAGGTGTAGCAACATTATTTGGATTGGTGTTGGGTATTTCGCCCTGGACGGCATTATCCTGTTCCGGTGTTTTTTTACTGGTATTATTTCTTACAAGATTTGTTTCCCTAAGCTCCATATTGGCAAGCATCGCTTTCCCAATTTTTATACTTGTCATTTTTAATGTAGACAATCCAATTTACCGTGTATTTGCCATTGCCGTCGCACTGATGGTTGTATTAACTCACCAGAAGAATATCGGCCGTCTTTTGAAAGGAAGCGAAAGCAAAGTGCCTATCCTAAAGCATCGGGATCGCCGCCGCCAGCGTCGCAGGGAAAACGCTTCTTAACAATATGGGTAGTCTTCTCCACCAGTCTTAACTTTCTCTATGTAACTTCGTATTGTATTTTTGGTACAATGATTGAATTCCTTTCTAAAATATTTAATCATGATACGAATAGCTTTATCACTTTTTTTAATTACTGGCATCATCGTTTCCTGTTCCACCAATGCTTTGACAGGTAAGAGCCAGTTTACCCTGCTTCCAGAGTCGCAGTTGCAATCAATGGCCAGCCAGGAATACGTTCAATTTCTTTCTTCCAATAAAGTAGTTGCTGCGTCGGCTAACAAGGATGCGGAGATGGTAAGAAGAGTGGGACAGCGCATTACTGCTGCTGTTGAAACTCTTTACCGGGAAAAAGGGATCGCCGATAAATTAGAAGGGTTTAAATGGGAATACAACCTGGTGAATGACCCGGCGGTAAATGCGTGGTGCATGCCAGGGGGTAAAATAGTTGTCTACACCGGACTATTACCCATCACTCAAAATGAAGCGGCATTGGCAGTAGTCATGGGTCATGAGGTCGCCCATGCTTTATTGCAACACGGTAATCAAAGAATGAGTCAACAGATGGGGGCCCAGGCAGTGCAGGCGGGGCTACAAGTTGCGATGTCAAATAAATCTCAGGAAACACAAAACCTGTTTATGTCAGCTTATGGCTTGGGTGCGCAGGTAGGATTAATCCTTCCTTTTTCAAGAAAACATGAATTGGATGCCGACCAGTGGGGATTAAATTTTTCCGCAATGGCAGGTTACAACCCGCGGGAAGCTATTCCGCTTTGGGAAAGAATGGAAAAAGCTGGTAGCGGCCAAAAACCTCCCGAGTTTCTGAGCACCCACCCAGCTGAAGGCACAAGGATTCAACGATTAGAAAAACACATGCCCGAAGCACTTAAATATTACAAGCCAGTTGGCAAGTAAAACTAGATTTGCATCAATAATCCCGTTCAAAACAATACTGAGCGGGATTTTTTGTGTACTTAAGCCGCAAAGTCCCGGCATTTTCCTCTATCTTTGCAGTCCGTCAATAAAACACTGGTAATGGACACCCCAACTGGTGTAATTGCCTGAAACTCTTTAAATTACTTCAAAGCATGTCACAAACAGTTTTTGAAAAGTTACAATTGGCAGACGAAAAGAATCTTTTAATCCAGGGCTTACCTTCATCGATCGAGAAACAATTCAGCAAATTATCATTCGCAAAAAACATGACGCCGCTTCTTAAAAACAGGAAGATTGATTTCGCGTTGGTTTTTGCTGTTAATGAATGTCAGTTGAATGGTATTTTGAAAGACGTTATGCCTTCATTAAAAGGTGAATCAAAATTTTGGGTCGCTTACCCAAAAACCACTTCCAAGATCGTTACTGACCTTAACCGCGAATGCAGCTGGAACCGTTTAACCTGCGAAGGGTACGAAAGTATCGAACGGGTTGAACTGGACCATGTATGGAGCGCCATGCGCTTTGTTAAAGGACCGGAAGCTGGTGAAGTAAGTGTGACCGTTTCCAGGAAAAGGGAAGTCGCCGCTTTGGTTGACTAACCATTTTATTTAAATCTTATTAGGTTTGCTTTTTTTACAGCAAACCTTTTTTTATGTCTTTTCTGAATGTAGAAATTAAAGCCAGGTGCAATGATCCCGAAAATATCCGGCGGTATCTATTGACCAACAATGCTGACTTTAAGGGAAAAGATGAGCAGTCCGATACTTACTTCAACGTACCAAACGGAAGACTAAAACTACGGGAAGGTAATATCGAGAACAACCTGATCTTTTATGAAAGGACCAATCAGTCAGGTCCAAAAAATTCTCATTTTAACCTGGTAAAAGTGGAAGATGTCAAGGGGCTGAAAGAAGTGCTGACAAAATCAAATGGAGTAAAAGTGATAGTGAAGAAGACCAGAGAGATCTATTACATCAACAACGTAAAATTTCATATTGATGAAGTACCCGGTTTAGGCTCCTTTGTAGAAATAGAAGCAGGAAATGTATTTGTTGATCTTTCACAGAATGAGCTAAAACAGCAATGTGATTTTTATATGCAGGAATTAAAAATAAAGCCGGAAGACCTGCTAGAAGTATCATATAGCGACATGTTAATGAGCAAGGAGGAAAATTTGTAAATTTAAATATGGAAAATGAACTGAGAGAGCCGGCGGTCGCTTACGGTAAAAGCAAATTTACCATAGAACAATATCTTGAGTTTGAAAAGACTTCAAAGGAAAAATATGAATATTACCAGGGCGAAATATTTGCTATGTCGGGATCAAAAGTGCCGCATAACACAATCTCAGTAAATATAATAGCCGCATTAAAACAAAAATTAAAAGGCAAATTATGCCAACCATTCAACAGCGATCAACGGATATATATCCCGGAAAATTCTCTTTTTACTTACCCGGATATTTCTATAATCTGTGGTGAAATTATTACACTGAATAACGATGATTGGAATATTTTAAATCCTTCCGTTATTATTGAGGTTCTTTCACCCGGTACCAAAGACTATGACCGCGGAGGCAAATTCAAGTTATACAGGGATATTCCCACTCTCAAAGAATTTATACTTGTTGACACTGAAACGATTAACATCGAAGCATTTCGCATTAACGATAACGGTTATTGGGAGTTGGAAGAATACAAGAAAACAGGCACTGCTCTTTTGATAAAAACTGTCGGAGTTACTATTCCTTTTGAGGAAATATATGAAGGAATAAAATGGACGACTACCTGATAATCACCGCTCCCATTTTTTTAGTCAGACCGATCTCCATTTGTTTTAGGTGATTATGCGTTTGGTGGAGCATTTCATATTCTTCCGGGCTATGCGGTTTTTCCATATCAAGCTGATTTTCTAAAAGCATCCGCTTTACCTTTCTCAATTTCAGGTAATTGATAACGGACTCCACTTCTTCATTGGTAGTATCCTCATCTATTTTTAAAAAACTCATTAGCTTTTTATCATTATCCTTCGCGATGGTTTTCATAAAATCCTCATAGCTCTGTTCAAACAATTGCTTTTGAAAACCGCTATCCTGGCTGAATTCGGTGCGCCAGCGTTCACTTTCTTCATAAGGAAAATTCAGCAGCGAAACTGCAAACGTGCAAAGTTTCGTATCCGGGTGATAAATAAAATAACTCTTATTCGGTTCCGCAGCATTTTGTTGCAGCATTTCTTTGAAAGTAGCAATAAGCAGTATCACTTCCTTATTGTCAATAAGACTCTCATCCACCATTTCTTCAAATATATGTTCAGCAACCAGCCTGGAGTCATCCCATTTTCTTATTCCATACTCCAACAATACCCTGGCTACTTCTTTTTCCTGCAAATCGTCTTTGAAAAGCAGGTTAAATGTTGCTTCATCATAATTGGTTTGTTCCGCCTGCCTTGCATTCTCTTCATGCTTTTTCGCTTCTTCAAAGGGAAGTTTTCTTTCCTGTGTTGAAATACGATCACGGATAAATTTATTGACAAGGGAATGCAAACCACCTTCATCAATTTTTAAAATTTCAGCGCACTGCTTTATATAATCCTGTTGTTTGGTAAAATCCTCGGCCTTGTTGATCCTCGAGATCGTTTCGGCCATCCGGGTAACCACCTCGGCTTTCTTTACGGAGTCATTAGCTGCATCCTTCAGGGCTACTTCCAGTTGAAAGAGGATAAAATCTTTCTTATTTCGTTGCACAAATTGCGTAAAAGCAACTGTGCCAACTTTGTTGACATAACTATCAGGATCTTCTTTATCCGGTATCAAAACCAACTTAACATTCAAGCCTTCTTCCAAAGCAAGATCCAATCCCCGAAGGGCTGCCTTTACACCCGCAGCATCGCCATCATAAATGATAGTAAGATTATTGGTGTACTTCTTAACAAGACGAAGCTGATCGGGAGTTAAGGATGTACCTCCGGAAGCCACCACGTTTTCAATGCCAGCCTGGTGAAGCGACACCACATCTGTATATCCTTCTACCAGTAAACATTCATCGGCTTTGTCGATCGCCTGTCTTGCCTGGTAGGCCCCATATAAAATTTTACTTTTTACATAGATCTCATTCTCCGGAGTATTAATGTATTTCGGCGCTTTGTCATTCGTCTTTAAGATCCTTGCACCAAAACCCAATACTTTTCCGCTTTGGTTGTGTATCGGAAAAATAACCCGGCCGCGGTAATTGTCCATCAATTGTTCATTGCGAAGAACAACTAACCCGGTCTTTACTAAAAGTTCAGTATTAAATTGTTTGGTAATAGCTTCTTTAGTAAAAGCATCCCGTTGTTCAGGGGAATAACCCAATTGAAATTTCTGTATGGTTTCTTCCCGAAAACGTCTTTCTTTTAAATAACTTAACCCTATATCCTGGCCTTCTTCGGTTTCAAAAAGTGTCCGACTAAAAAACTGCTGCGCAAAATTGTTGATGATATAAAGACTTTCGGCAGATTGTTGCAGTTGCCGTTGTTCATCCGTAGCGAATGTTTCCTCTATTTCGATATCATACTTTTTGGCCAGCCATTTTAAGGCATCCACATAGCTGTACTTCTCATGCTCCATGATAAAGCTGATAGTATTACCAGCCTTCCCGCATCCAAAACATTTATATAGCTCTTTGCTGGG
>JANOCH010000241.1:0-3564 GCA_031412015.1 Chitinophagaceae bacterium | reverse complement strand
GCCATCACCAACTCCGCCAGGTCAAAATCAAAAGCCGGTTGCGATTGTTGTTTTATAGCGGCAAAAAGAAGCGGGTAGTCCACCACTTTCGCTTTGCATTCTTCGCAAGTACTGGCATGCTCCAGGGTTGATATGTCAACGGCTGACTTATCCAGTACATATTCCTGTATTTCTTCGTCGGTAAGATGTAGCGCTTTCATATATCTTCCTTTTTATAACTCAGTAATAAACTATTTTTTAATGCTTTCCTGGCCCGCGAGAGGTAACTTTTGACTGTTCCTTCCGGCAAGCCGGTTATTTGAATTATTTCTTCATAGCTTAATTCTTCGTTGTGGTATAAAGTGATCAGCGTTTTGTAAACCGGGGGCAACTGTTCTATCCCAGCTTTTAGTATCGCGGAAAGTTCTCTTTGCCGGATCAAAATACTGGTGTCGTCGGAACCCGGATCATTTATTTCATTTTCTTCATCAATGGTGCCTGGGAAGTTCAACTTCTTTTTCCGCAGATGGTCCAGGCAGGTATTGTAAGATACCTGTGCAATCCAGGTTGAAAGTTTTGACTGGAATTTGAAACCAGCCAGGTTTTTAAAGGCCTTCAGGTAAATATCCTGTGCAATGTCTTTTCGGTCGTCAGGATGGCTGATCATTTTAAAAACAATTTGCGCCACCAGGTTTTCCGTATTTTTTACAATAAGGCGAAAGGCATGGCTGTCGCCACTCAATGACTTCTCCACCAGGTGCTTGTCGGACAAATTATGCCGGTTAATGCTATCCACTTTTTGATCAGACGGGTCAGCGGGGTAAATGTTGCATTAAATGTAGCTTTCTTCTTTGTGTCGCAGAAAAAAAGCCGGCTTTTGGCCAGCTTTTTAAAAAAATGAAAATAAGATGTGCAGTTTAATGCGATCCGCCTGATTTTTCCGCTTTCTTTTTTTCGATCAATTCCTTGTATTTGATTTGCTGTTCAGGAGTGATAAATTCAAATAGCTTAGCTTCTTTTTCTTTTTTCAGGGCCATCTTTTTTTCTTTCCGAACTTCTTTTGTCAGGCTGGCATCTTTCGTCAGCTCATCCATTTTTTCGCTGTACTCTTTGTTTAGAGCGTCGTATTTAATGACCTGGTCCCCGGTTAAATTTAATTCTGTTTTGATCTTTTTATCCCATTCCTCCTTGCCAGGTTTTGCTGCTTTTTGGTCCTGGCCAAATGCAAAGGAGATAATTCCACTCATCAAAACGAGCAACAATAATTTTTTCATATTATTTATATTTAAAGGTTAAAAATTTTGTTGGTGTAATATGGCGTCCATCTGCCTCCTTTAAGACGCACAAGTTTTATGCCACGAGACTATAGAAATTTCTACAATTCAGCTTCTCTGCTGACTTAATCCCATACATATTTCCAGGAGCCATCACTTTGTTTTTTCCAAACGGTATGAAAAACGCCTTTGAATTCATTGACCTTGCCGGCGCTGTCTTTAAATTGCCAGGTATATTTTCCATAGGTGTAAGCCATCGTACCGTCTTGTGAACTTTCCACAAAGTCAGGCGACCACTTAACGACAGCGGTTTTGTATTCGTCAGCGGAGTAATAGTTTTTTATGGCATCCTTTCCCTGGATAAGCGTATCGTTTTGCCTTTTGATGACTGCAGTGGAATCGGCGAAATACCAAAAGGCCTCAGCGATATTTTTTTCAGCGGCCATCGTTTCAAAATCTTTTTCAGCTTGCCGAACGGCTGATTCAGTTGATTGACGCTGATCAGGCTGACCCGTTTGACAGGAACATACCAGGAAAACAAGGAGGATGAATAAAGCTATTTGGTAAGTACGCATATACTTTTTTATTTAATAAATTTAGCCCAAATAAAAAACTCGCCAACGAAACCCGTAGTAACACCCAGGCTGATTATTCTTTTTTTGCCACTACAAAGATGGAGGTTGATTTAAATGGAACCTTAGTAGTATCTGTGTTGAAAAAATTCTTAATGACAAAATTTTTGAACTTTCCTTTTGGTAATACGTCCATCGGGGCGGTGATGTATTCTGCCGAAACGATAGCGAAGCCATTGTTTTCCAGCAGGTCGGTGATTCTTTTCCTGGTATAGATCCTTGCATTAGCGTATTTCTCATGAATCTTTCTTGGTAACCAGGAAAAAAAAGGCACCCTGTTCCAGGGCAGCAATGGCAATTTGGCTCCATGTGTTTCGAAGATCCACCATTTGTTAGGAACAGAAATGGCCAACAGTCCTCCCTTTTTTAATGCCTTGTTATAAAACGTTACTCCTTCTTCGTTGGCTAAATGTTCTATTACTTCAAAGCTGATGATCCTGTCAAATTGCATGGCCGGATCATTTTTTTCAATATCCAGGATCTCGCAATCGCAATTCGTAATATTATTTTTTTCTTTGAATGCGTTGAAGGAAGATAAGTGTTCATCAGTGATCTCTAATCCCAGGCAATATTTCATTTTATTGGACAGCCCGAACATAGAAGCGCCATTCCCACAGCCAATATCCAGTAGGGTCAGATCGGTTCCTGTAAAGCCGGGAATTTTTTCAACTAACCTTAATCTTCTTTGAATGATCCGATCTTCAAAATCTGCCGGCCGACCTAAATAATGCCCATCTTCTTTAAACAGCGCCTCCGGTATCCTTTCCTGGTATTGCATAATCGTAATGGCTTTTAACAGCCGTTATTTTAAGCGATGAAGGTAAGAAGTAAAGCTGATTGGGAAATGGTTTACAGGAGTTGGTAGCCCAGAGTGGACCATCAATTTTTGCTCAATTTGAAAAGATAAAGTGAACAGGCCAGGAATGAAGGTAGCTAGAGCACCAACTGCTTAAATAACTTTTGAATAGCTTCTTCGGGATCATTACAGAAACCGGGATGCACTTTCGAAGTTTGTACCACGGTGCTTCGCGTTGCCGTCAACCAGCGAAACCGTGCCGCCATATCATACTGACCGATGGGTCCGCTACCGGGTCCGCCGTTGCAAATTCGTTCCAGTGAATGCAGGTGTTGTTCTATTTCGTTTATATCAAGTTTATCCGAAAAAGCCTGTAGCCTTGGTTTATCAATAGTGAAGAGGGCTTTCAAAAATTTTTGCTGACGGGAAAACAGTATCACTCCCACGTTGAGAAACTCCTCCCGTTCCACCCGGGGCACTACACGTATAACGGCGTATTCAAATAATTGATTGTCTTGCATGCTGTGCTTCGTTTACAAAAATAGCGGAAGAGGAGAGGCGGGTATTTAAAAATTGTTCGTACACTATTCTTTTTTCCTGGGCGGATAGGTCGGGAACATCTGCTGTCATCCATTCATCAGGTACCAGAGCTACGATAGTATGAATGCGTTCGGGTGTAAGTATCTTGCGAAAGGCTTCATCCACTTTCTCCAATTCGCTGGCAAGAGGAAGCAATACATGATCTTTAACAGGTATAAAAGGTCTTTGTGCCTGTTCCTCCCAGTTGTCCCATGCATGATGAAAATATAGTGCTGCTCCATGATCGATGAGCCATAGCTCGCGGTACCAGGTAAGCATATTCGTGTTACGGGCGGTGCGGTCC
>JANOCH010000240.1:0-3450 GCA_031412015.1 Chitinophagaceae bacterium | reverse complement strand
ACCTAATACAGCTGCCAGGGTTTGAACAGTAACTCTTGAAATATTATTCAGCGGTTGTTGGGCTGTCAATGTGCTTCCACCGGTTTGCGTATGAAAGCGAAGCATCATAGCCTTTTCATCGGTAGCTCCTAATACCTTCATGATGTTGGCCCACATCCAGCGGGCCGCCCGAAATTTCGCGACCTCTTCAAACAAATTATTATGCGAATTGAAGAAGAAGGAAAGGCGTTTACCAAAAACATTTATATCCATTCCTTTTTCCAATGCTGCTTTTACATAGGCTTTACCATTACTGAGTGTAAAAGCAATTTCCTGTACCGCTGTGCTTCCGGCTTCGCGTATATGATAGCCCGATATGGAAATGGTGTTCCATTTAGGCAGGTCAGCGGCACACCATTCAAAAATATCAGTGATGATCCGCATCGATGGTTTGGGCGGATAGATATAAGTGCCCCTGGCGGCGTACTCTTTCAGAATATCATTTTGAATGGTACCCGTGATTTTTTTTAGATCGGCTCCCTGCTTTTTTGCCAGTGCGGTGTAAAAAGCCAGCAAAATAAAACTTGTCGCATTGATCGTCATCGAAGTACTTACATCTTCCAGTTTGATCCCGTCAAACAATATTTCCATGTCTTCAATGCTGTCAATAGCTACTCCTACTTTTCCTACTTCACCTTCGGCAAGAGGATGATCGCTGTCATAACCGATTTGTGTTGGCAGATCGAAGGCGACACTTAAGCCGCTTACACCCTGGCTTAATAAATAATGATAGCGTTTATTGCTTTCTTCTGCTGTTGAAAACCCCGCATATTGCCGCATGGTCCAGAGCTTGCCACGGTACATGTCGGGCTGCACACCACGGGTAAAAGGAAAAGATCCGGGAGCCCCCTCCAGATCTACCCCGGTGGGTGAGACTTGAGGAACATCACTACGAGTATATACCTCCTTTATTTCAATACCACTGTCTGTATATTTTTTTACAGGTTCTTTCATCTTCAGGAATTTAAAGCCCTTCCTTTGGGAGGGCTTGTGTGGCCGCCTATTTCATTATCTTCTTTGCTTCAAAGTTCAATGCCTCCAGTACTACCAGGTGGATGGCGCCCTTCTTTTGTGTCATTACGAAATCGAGCAGGGCCCTGCTTAGATCAGTACCAGTAGCCTGCGCAGGCAATGTGGCGGCCACCTGGTTAATGATCAGCATATTCTGATCTTTCAAATTTTTGATGGCGTCCCAGGCGACAGGGCTTACATATATTTGTTGCGAGGTATTGTATTCAACTTCCTGTTTGATACTTTCAAGAAATAAAAGCTGCATTTCGCGGGCATTCAAACCAGGTTGATTAGCACGGCTTACCAGGTTGGGTAATGATATTCTTTCGGCCAGCATCACTACTCTTTCATAGGCCTGTAATTGTAACGGCCGGGTGTTAAAATAGTTCTTATCGGTTTTAGGTTCTTTGCGTTGCTGGTTGACCAGGTAAAAACAATAGAAGGAAACAAGCATCGCCAAAAGAGACATGAAAAGGATGATCATATTTTGATCCATAGGAAAATGTATTTAATACTGGCAAAAATAAGGAAGGAGAAGTGAGTTGCAAGTAAACGGCTCTTTTTGTTAAATTCCTGCTATCGCAAATGCGGGCTTTTATCTCTTGAAGAAGATTGTCTACTTTTGCTACATGGAAACAACGATAACATCACCGGTTACATTAACAAAAGGCGCTATTAAAGAGGTCAGGAGATTGATGGCTGCAGAAGGTTTTGATACGAACCAATATTTAAGGTTAGGAGTGAAGGGTGGCGGTTGCTCAGGAATGACCTATATTTTAGGATTTGATATGAAAACAGCCAATGATCATGTGTTTGAAATTGACGGCATTCCTGTTGTAATGAATAAATCACATGAAATATATTTGTTGGGAATGGAAGTAGATTGGCTTGATGGGTTGAACAATCGTGGATTTACTTTTCAAAACCCTAATGCCAGTAAAACCTGTGGTTGCGGAACAAGCTTTGCCGTGTGAACCAATTTTTAAAAAGCAAATCCAGGCCGGCATAATTGAATTGGTAGAGTCTCCTTTTTTGGAGGCTTTGCTTTTTAAAATGCGGGTGTCTATACGCAAATTATACTAACTAAAAAGCCTGTCTCATTTCAAATGAGACAGGCTTTTCTATATCTATCAATCATAAGTATTACGCTTTGACAGCTTCCGGCTTGCTCTTATTAGTTACTTCCGCTAATTTCTTTTCTTCTTTTTTACCGCTCCCCATATCCAGCAGGATGGGAGCAGCCACGAATACGGAAGAATAGATACCAGTGATAACACCGATCAGCATGGCGAAAGCAAAACCTTTGGTTACCTCACCACCTACTATGAAAAGGATCAGGATAGTGATAAATACGGTCAACGATGTCATGATCGTACGACTCAGCGTTTCGTTAATGGCCCGGTTAATTGTTTGTGCCAAAGGAGTAGTAGGATACAATCGGCGGTCTTCACGAATACGGTCAAAGATGATCACGGTGTCATTCATCGAGAAACCGATCACCGTTAACAAGGCTGCGATAAAGTGCTGATCTATTTCTAACGGGAATGGAACGATTGAACGGGCGAATGAGAAAACGATCAATGTTACAAACACGTCATGCAATAATGCCACAATCGTACCCAATGAATATCTCCAGTCGCGGAAACGGACAAAGATGTACAGGAAAATAACGATCAATGCAAAGATCGTTGCTTTAAAAGCTCCTTTTTTCAGATCATCCGAAATGGTAGGTAGTACTTTTTTAGAAGCTATTTTACCCACAGCATTGGCGCTTGCATCTGCATTATCAAATTTGTCAAATGTATAACCCGCCGGTAAATGTTTTTGCAGACCAGCAAACAATTTTTGCTTTACAATTGAATCTACTTCGGGACGGGTGTCTTTTATCAGGTAAGAAGTTGTGATCTCCAGTGTACTGGCATCGCCTACTGTTTTGATAGTTGGGTTTTCATTGTCCAGGGACGCTTTCAGTTCATCACGTATCTGCTCTATTTCTTTGCCTACATTTTTATCAAAACGAACGGTATAGCTGCGTCCTCCATCAAACTCAACACCATAATCAAACCCGTTGAAGAAGGAAGCGATACCTAATGCCAAAACTACAAAGGAAATGATATAAGCTGTTTTACGGAATTCAATGAATTTGTATTTCGCATGTTTGAAAATGCGGCTTGAAATTCCGGTGAAATATTCAAGGTGTTTACCTTTCCTGGTAAATATATCACTGATCCAGCGGCTAACCAGGATACCACAAAACAGGGATAAAAGAATACCGATGATCTGCGTGGTAGCAAAACCTTTTACCGGGCCTAATCCAAAATAAAAAAGAATGATCGCCGTAAGGAGGGTAGTGATGTGACCATCCAATACAGGCGGTAGTGATCTCCTGTAACCTTCATT
>JANOCH010000239.1:0-22174 GCA_031412015.1 Chitinophagaceae bacterium | reverse complement strand
GAAGTCGGATCCCGATAGCTATCGGGACAGATCCCGATAGCTATCGGGACGGAAGTCAGTCCCCGGACCCTGCTCCTCCGACCTCAAACGGTAAACCTCAGATCCAATACGATGACTTCGCAAAGCTTGATTTGAAAGTAGGCACTATTACGGCGGCTGAAAAAGTAGAGAAAGCGGATAAATTATTGAAGCTTGAAGTCGACCTTGGGTTTGAAAAAAGAACGATCGTATCAGGGATCGCATTACATTTTCAACCGGGTACGATAGTAGGTAAGCAGGTAGTGATAGTGGCCAACCTGGCGCCCAGGAAAATGAAAGGTATTGAAAGCAATGGTATGATATTAATGGCGGAAGATGCAGCAGGCAAGTTGAAATTCATCAATCCTGACGAAACTGTCGACAACGGCTCCTCCGTGAGTTAAAGCTATGTGAATGATGAAACCTGTTGATGGCTGACAGGTATTTTAACTGAACTTTCCGTATCGTGAATAGCTTCATCCGCTGACGTTTACTCACGGTTCATCAAATAAACCTTACATGGCACCTGCCGATGTCGCCAAAGCTTATATTTATCGACTATGCAACCAGATCGGTGTCAACGCCGATTCGATTTACAATGCAAAAACGGGAGCCTGGTATTTTACAAGCGGTTCATCAACGATCGAACTGTTCCTGACAACGATTGAAAGAGGGCTTGAGGCGGAACGTACTTTTGTCCGTTGCTTTGCCCCGGTTTGTGCCATACCGGCCGATACCAAAAAAAAACTGGCGATCTTTAAGATCGCTTTGGAGATAAATACCGACCACATGGGTGTAAAATTGAGTGCCCTCACTGACAAAGGACTTTTGTGTGCGGTCACCGAAAGAGATATTGATGGTATGGATTACCAGGAATTTATCAGCATCATCAGCGATATCAGCTATTGGGCCGATCACCTGAAAGATTACTTCAAAACTCATTTTTCCTGAAATAATCATTCATCAATAGCAGTTATACGTATCAATTTGTCAATATATAAAGTGTTTTGACTGATAACAGGCCTGTCTATTCTTTTCGCCACCTTATTTTATTATATTCATTTCTTAATTTGCCGGTCCCTTGACAGCGAAACGACTATCAAAGAAAATCCTTAAGATCACTGCTTTTATCCTGGGCGGTATCGTTGTTTTAATGACGGCTTTTCATTTCTGGTTCATCAACCACGCCGGCGAATTAATAGAGGACATCGTTTACTCTCAATCGAACGGCAAACTGAATCTGAAGGTTGATAAATTCAAATTCAACTGGTTTAATTATAAAATGGAACTGCGGAAACCGGTTTTCTATTCGAATGATACGGCGGCTTCCACCTCCTACCAGTTTCGCGTTGATAAAATCAATATACAGTTAAAAGCCATTTTTCCTTTGTTATTTGAAAAAAAGATACTGATCGATTCACTTCACCTGTTTAATCCTGACATAAGAGTAACAAGACTACGGTCTTCCACAAAAGACACTACTACTGTTTCTGATACCGGCATGTCGCTCCCCCAGGAAATGGGTCGCATCTATAATTCCATACAGGATGCATTGCAGGTTTTGAAAGTAAACCGGTTCCAGATCGACAATGGCAAATTCTCCCTGATCAATAAAATAAGACCGGAAGAGCCTCCGGTAGTCATCACCAATATTAATTTTCATCTCGACAACCTGCAGGTAGATACCACCAAAGAGGCCGCTGAACAAAAAATTCTTTTTAGTGATAATGTGGCGCTACAAACGACTCATCAAAATATTTTATTTCCTGATGGCCGGCACCGGTTAAGCTTCAGCAATTTCAGGATCAATATCCTTAATCGCTTTGTCGAGTTTGACAGTTGCACAGTAACGGCTACCAAGGGTGACAGCGGAAAAAATTCATTCAGCATATTTTTCGATAAGCTGCAGATGACGAATATTGACTTTTCCGCCTTATATCACAATGAGATCATCAAGGCTGACTCGGTGTATTGTATCAATCCAAAATTCCGGCTTGATGTAGACCTCGAAAAAAGAACAGGACCTGCAAAAGCTCCACCCAATCTTAATGAACTGGTCCAGCAGCTGACCGGCGATATGCAGCTCGCATTCGTCGTTGTAGAAAATGGTTCCTTTGATATCAATACACTTCGCGAAGGCAGACCCAGCTCTTTTACTTCCGATCATAATAACTTTGAATTACAGGGATTCGAGGTAAAAAAAGACGGGCCCAGGGCATTAACCGTTGAGAAATTTATCATGGCCATCCGTAACTACGAGAATTTCTTGCGTGACAGCGCCTACTCCATTCAATTTGACAGCATTCTTATCAACAACAACCGCATCAACCTCAGCAATTTTACGTACAAAGAATTAGAAGATGGCAAGACCAGCAACAGCGTGAGCATGCCACAGTTTGAATTGCAGGGTCTTTCCTGGGATAACCTGGTGTTTGATCAGCAATTAAAAGCCGAACGGGTCACACTATATCGCCCTGTCATCAATTATAGTGTTGCCAATAACAAACGATTTAAATCAGGAGATGTATTTCAAACCTTAGCTGGTATTGGCAACTTTATGCAGCTGGATAATCTCCATATAAATGACGGACAGGTCAATCTTTTTTTTAAGAACAATACAGAATTAAGACTTGAAAACGCCAGCATGTCCGTGTTGGGAAAACGGTTGGTCGGCTCCCGCCGCTTAACAAATATTCAGCGCTCGGTCAATGAACTGTTCTTTAAAAAAGGCTTCTTTAAAATGGGTGACATTACTGCCAGTCTTACCGATGTAAATTTTACCGGTGGCGCCAGTAACCAGTTAGATGCCGGAAACGTAGAAGTAAAAAACAAAAATGAGCTGAATATAAATGCTACCGGTGTGGTCATTCAGTCAATGATCATTGACGATGATATTCAGCATACTTTGGTCAGCGTTATCCGTTGGAACAAAGCGGATATCTGGCTTTCTGTTTTCCCGTACCAAAGAAAAAAAAACACGGCCGGTTTCACGCTTAAAAAAATTGAAGGGGATAACACCACCATACTTGCGGCGGATCGCGGCAAACGAATTTCATTATTCCTGCAAACACTCAAAGCGGATGAACTATCAGCCATAGAAGGCCATAAGCCGAAACTGACAGGACTAACTGCCAAAGGAAATAGCGTTGATATTACCGACGGCTTTACACAATTAAAAATTAAGGGACTTGATATGGCCGATCATCGAATCTCTTCATTTGAAAATATTATTTATACCAGGAAAACAGGCGGAGATTCAATAAATATCAATATCCCCAAACTGGAATGGGTACCTGACATCAACGCCATCATTGATGGAAAAGTAATGGCCGCGGAAATACGCATAAGCCGCCCGGCTGTTCATATAGATGTCAATCAAAGTGAAGCAGAGACTGTAAGAAAAATCAGTCAATGGCCGGAAACGAAGATCGGCAAGTTTGTTATAGACAATCCCACGTTAGATTTCACTAAGACAAGCGACAAAGGAACGGCTAAAATAAACTGGAAAGGAACCGATAATTCATTTGAATTGGAAGATCTGAATATAAGCAAGCACCCTAAAACTCATTTCACAGCCAATAAAATTCGCCTTTCACTACGTCATTTCCTTTATAGCAATGCAAAAGGCAGAACCTTTGATGCCGGCGAAGGTCAACTGAATCTATTACTCAGCAAAGTAGAACTTGAACAGAACGAAGTCAACGAATGGGATTGGAAAGCCGTTATCAGCAAACTGGAAGCGAAAAAATTCGTTATTGACAGCCTTGGAAAACATGCAGGTAAGTTAACTATTAACAGTGCCAGGTTAAGTGATTTTTCAGTGATCTCATCCTCTCTTTTAAACTTACGGGAAATGATAACGAATAATACCAAATTCCGGTTAGATGAATTGACAGGCAGCTACTACAATAATAAAAATCAATTCAACTGGTATAATACCGGTTATGATAAAAACACCCGCTTCTTCTCAGCCGATTCTTTTTCTTATCGTCCCACACAAGGTAAGCAGTCATTTATAGCTGCGTCTTCTTATCAAACGGATCATATTGCCGCGACAACCGGCGCTATTACTGTTGGCCCTTTTGATATAGACCGATATATAAAAGATAGTATATTGGACATCGGTGTAATGAATATTGATAATAGCCAGCTAACAGTTTTTCGTGACAAACGACAACCCAGCAAACCAGGCGCTGTTCGTTTATTGCCGGCTAATTTACTTAAAAGAATTCCCGCCCGTTTAGTGATCGATACTTTTAAACTCAATAATGGCCATGTAGAATATGCCGAACTGAATGAAAAAACGAATAAGACCGGTACGATCACCGTGGCAAGGTTGAAAGGTCTTGTTACCCAACTGCGTAATTACGATCTGACGAATACCGATAGCTTACATATACGTGCAAACGGATTTATTGAAGATAAAATACTAACAAAGCTGAATGTAAAAGAATCATACACTGATAGCCTTGGCGGTTTTTTGATGACAGTACAAATGGGTCCCGCTGATCTTACGTTATTAAATCCGGTTTTGCGACCGCTTGCTTCCGCTGAGTTACGATCGGGGCGATTGGATACTCTGGTGATGCGGGTGGTTGGCCGGGAGGAGCTTGCCTTTGGAGAAATCAAAATGTTTTACCACGATCTGAAAGTAACAGTATTAAAAAAAGGAGACAGTAAAAAGTCTCTTTTGGGCGGCATAAAAAACTTTTTTGTCAACACGATCATAAAGAACAAGAACAATGAAAAAAGCAGCACTATTTTCTTTAGGAGGTTAAGGGATCGGTCCGCCATCAATTACCTTGTCAAAATAACATTGAACGGGATCATCAATACCGTTACCGGCAAACAAAACAAGAAAAAATTCCGGCATAACAAAGAAGAGATCAAAAAACGTCAGCTGCCGGCCATTGAAAAAATAGAGCCCCGTGCCCGCTGACATGACGGAATCGCTGGAAATACCACAATTCCCTTTATTAAACATCGTATTTTACATCGTTAATTTTCTTTTTACAAAAACTCTTTTTCTCTTACCTTCACACTAAATAGTTGTTTAGCTAACTAATTTTAAGATTCTATTTTATGAACCGCACAATCAAAAAAATCGCTGTACTCGGAAGTGGTGTAATGGGTTCCCGTATTGCCTGTCATTTTGCCGGTGTTGGGCTGCAGGTGATTTTGCTGGATATGGTACCTAAAGAAGCCGCCGAAAGTGTAAAGCCTGCTGAAAGAAACAAACTCGTTAATGATGCATTGACGACCGCGATAAAGAGTAACCCTTCTCCCGTTTATACCAAAGATGTCGTTAAGAAAATAAGTACCGGCAATTTTGATGACAACATGAAAGATATTGCCGGTTGCGACTGGATCATCGAAGTAGTGGTAGAGCGGCTGGATATCAAAAAAATGATCTATGATAAAGTAGAACAGTTTCGCAAACCGGGAACCCTCATTACTTCCAATACATCCGGTATCCCCATTCACATGATGGCGGAAGGCAGAAGCGATGATTTCAAAAAGAATTTCTGCGGATCACATTTTTTCAATCCACCGAGATATTTAAGATTGCTGGAGATCATTCCTACCCCTGATACGGATCCGGCGGTAGTTGATTTCTTAATGCACTATGGTGATCTCCATTTGGGAAAAACAACCGTATTGTGCAATGACACTCCTGCTTTTATCGCCAACCGTATCGGAGTTTATGGTATCATGGCCATATTCGGTTTGGTTGACAAACTTGGCCTGACCATTGATGAAGTAGATGCATTGACTGGGCCAATCATCGGGCGTCCGAAATCCGCCACCTTCCGCACGGCTGATGTGGTAGGTATTGATACATTGGTAAAAGTGGCAAACGGAGTACATGATAACTGTCCCAATGACGAGGCGAAAGAATCATTTGTTATACCAGGCTGGTTGAATAAAATGGTAGAGAACAACTGGCTGGGTGATAAAACGGGACAAGGCTTTTTTAAGAAAACCAAAGGCGGTGGCGGTGAAAAAGAAATATTGACGTTGAATTTAAAAACAGCGGAATATGGCACAAGAGTAAAACCCAAATTTGCATCAGTAGAAGCGGCTAAGCCAATTGATGATCTTTATACACGATTAAAAATGCTGACAGCTGCGCCGGATAAAGCCGGGGAGTTTTATCGGCATTTTCATTATGGTTTGTTTTCTTATATCTCTCATCGTATTCCAGAAATAAGTGATGAATTGTATCGTGTAGATGATGCGATGATGGCCGGGTTTGGCTGGGAGGTCGGTGCTTTCGAAAGCTGGGATGTACTGGGCGTGGAAAGAACGGTAAAAGCGATGAAAGAAGCGGGATATAAAGTAGCGGCTTGGGTAGATGATATGCTGGCAGCAGGAAATAAAACGTTTTACAAAGTAAAGGCCGGCAAAAAATATAGTTACGATCCGGCATCTAAATCTTATAAACCATTACCCGGTGGCGATGCGTTTATCGTCATGAGCAACTACCAGGATAAATTGATTTGGAAAAACGCCAGCTGCAAATTATACGATCTTGGCGATGATGTACTAGGGCTGCAATGGTTCACCAAAATGGGAAGTATTGGCGGCGATGTTTTAAGCGGCATACAAACGGCCATCGATAAAGCGGAGAAAAGCTATAAAGGATTAGTGATCGCCAATGAAGGAACGAATTTTTCCGCCGGGGCAAACGTGGGCATGATCTTCATGCTGGCTATTGACCAGGAATATGATGAACTGGATATGGCTATCCGCTTGTTTCAAAATACGATGATGCGGGCCAGGTATTCATCCGTACCTGTAGTAGTAGCTCCACATGGTTTGGCTTTAGGCGGTGCTTGTGAATTAAGTTTGCATGCTGATAAGGTTTGCCCGGCTGCAGAAACATATACAGGTTTGGTTGAGTTGGGAGTTGGTCTCATCCCTGGTGGTGGCGGAACTAAGGAGTTTGTATTAAGAGCTTCAGATGATATGCATGAAGATGAACCGGAAACTATCACCTTGAAAAGCCGTTTCCTGAGTATCGCTACTGCAAAGGTGGCGACATCAGCACAAGAGGGTTTTAACTTGGGTATATACCGGAAAGGATTGGATGAAGTGGTAATGAACCAGGGACGACGAATTGCAGAAGCAAAAAAATCAGTGATCGAAATATTTGATAGCGGTTATACCACCCCGGTACAACGCAAAGACATAAAAGTATTAGGTCAATCAGCACTGGGTGCATTGTATTCAGGCATACATGCGATGAAGACCGCTAATTATGCTACCGAACACGATTCCCTGGTTGCCAAAAAACTGGCTTATGTCATGTGTGGCGGCGACCTGAGCGAACCAACCTTAGTATCCGAGCAATATTTATTGGATCTTGAAAGAGAAGCTTTTCTATCGCTTTGCGGCGAAAAGAAAACGCTGGAAAGAATACAGAGTGTGCTGAAGAGTGGCAAACCGGTGAGGAATTAGGAGACCCCTGGGTCTGACGTCCCGTGTGACCCTCCTTTTATTTGGGTTTTTCAACCTCGTTTGATTAGTTTTTTTACCTATTATTGCTATGGTATTAAAACTATCAACCATGAAATTTCTTCCTGGAAATAGTTATCATGTTTACAACCAGGGGAACAATCATGAACGTTTATTCAATGATGATAGTCATTACCATTTCTTTTTAGCACTTTACCAGGCTTATATTTCACCCTATTGCCATACTATATGTTAGTGTTTAATGTCCAATCACTTTCACTTCCTGGTTCATACAGACTCAAGAGTCACGGAGATAAAAAAGCAGGGAGGTTTATTTCTTGATCCTGTTACCAATGGTTTTAGAAAACTATTAAGCACCTACTCGCATAGATCCAACCTTCAAAACGATTGTACGGGGGCGTTATTCAGACCCAAAACAAAATCAAGTGTATAACAGATGAAGCCGACGCTCAAAATATCGACTTGACCGATGAGGCCTATTTTACAACATGTTTTCACTATATTCATAATAATCCTGTTGCTGCAGGATTGGTAACCGAACCCGGAGAATGGAAATGGTCATCCTACAGGTTTTACAGTGGGAAAAGAGAAAAATCATTTTGCAATAAAGAATTGGCGCATAAATTTCTTGAGATAGAAAAATTAACATGACAAAATAAGTAAGTCGGACGGGACGTCAGACTCACACTCACAGCCGCATGGGCACCGCAGAACAAAATAACAACCACCAACTCCTCATTCATTCCCATATCATCACCTATGGGAATGCCGCGGGGCCAGCTATTACCGAATACATCCGTGAAGAAATTGAAACGATGTGGAATGAACCGAAGGGAAAGGTTACCATTGAAAATGAACAATACCAGGTTGTTTTTAAGATTACTTCTTCATTTCAGCCGGCTATAGGAGCTATAGAAATCTATGAAAATGTAAATCCCGCCAACAACTATTTCCGTATTGAAGAATTTGCACACGGTAATATTTCATTTGTTGACGGGCTGGGTTGCAACAGTGGCTATTTCAAACTCGAAAACCTATACCGTGGCTCTACCACAGCGGCACATGAATACGGGCACACATTAGGGTTGCATCATCCCACCGACCTCGACATACGGGGGAAAGGGTTACCGGCTATCATGTATCCAAGGGGTACGATCGTCGATCCCCAGTACCAATATAACCCGGAGGCAAGAGCCGGTGATAATACCAATGGCGGCACCATGCATCCCATGTATAGAAAAGTAAAGCCAGAAGACATTCTGTTATTAAAACTGCATAAACTCGATTTCGAAAATGGGAAGGGCATCGTCGGAGAGTTTAGCAGTATATGGCATCCGGATCATGCAGATATCAGCTCAAACGACTATATGCAACCGGGAATATTCGGCTAGAAATTACTCAACCGGATCACTTCAAATTTGGAATTGCCGCTTCGATACTGGGGAATAAAAAAACAAAGCCGCAATAATGAACCTTGTCGCAACTAACTGTAGCGCTTTTTAATACTTCGACACTCATCTCTCCCAACACGATCTTTAGAACAAACGAAGGAACATGAACGGGAATAAAAAACTTACCCTTTTGAATGCGGGCAAGTTGCAGGGTAAGTTTTTTATTGGAAACAGGGCCTGGTGCTACGGCATTGTATACTCCGTTCATATTTTGATCTTCGATCGCTGCAATGTATAGCCGCACCAGGTCGTCAATATGTATCCAACTTATTACCTGCCGGCCACTTCCTAAAATAGCCGCTACACCAAAACGTAAGGGATTTTTAAATTCTTTCAATGCACCGCCATCTTTACTCAATACAATTCCTGTTCTGAGTTTCACCAATCGCTTACCCATTTTTTTTATTGGCGCTAAACTTTCTTCCCACAGCTTACAGGTTTCTCCAAGAAATTCGTTATCATTCGGATCGTCCTCCCTGAATGGTTTAGGGTTGGGAATAACCGGGTCGGGGCCATACCACCCAATAGCGGAAGCGCTGATCACGGCTTTAACCTTGTTTGGAACTTCCTGCAATGCTTTTACAATAAGTTCACTTCCTTTTACCCGGCTATCAAGGATCTCCTGCTTGCGCTTTTTTGTCCATCTTTTATCAGCCACTCCCGCTCCGGCAAGGTGAATAATATGATCAGCGTTGCCGATAGCGGCATTATCGATCTGCTGACCATTGATGTCCCATTTGGCATAGGAAGGATTACGGGTATCTGCTTGCTCACCGACAGGTCCTCTTGAAAGGATAACGACTTTATAATTTTTTTCAAGCAGTGCGTTAGTAAGTGCTTTACCTATCAAGCCGGTACCGCCAGTTATAAGTATAGTTGCCATTGATTATTCAAATGTAACGATCATAACAAAGCCACCTTGTTATTGTTTTGCAGACTATCGGAATAATAAAACATATTTCCTTATTTGCTCTTAACGAAACGGTATTCTTTTTCATCCAAAAGGGGGTGTTTGCCTTTCAGGTCCTTTCCTTCAATGGTCAAGTGATGATCATTAAAGAAATATTCCGCGATCCAGGGTTCAAACCGAAACTCGAAATAATTATGCTCCTTACTAAGTTCAAAAACCGAAGTTTTCTCAGGGCAAAATTGAAATTGTAAAGAAAGTTTTACCATGGGTTTGCGGGGAAATTTTATTTCTCCTTTTTGATCAGACATATCCTCCATTACCGTATCCGCGAATTTCAGGTTTGCATAGACGTACCGTTGCAGCAACTCATTATTATCGGTTATTTTGATAGTAATAAAATCATCCTTTGCTGTTTTACTGCTGATCAAGGCAAAATCATGTGCCGGCCGGGGCCTACTATTCAGGATGATCTCATTTCCTTTTACTATCCATTTCCCGGACCCCATCCTGTCAAGTGCACCATACGAAAAGAAGAATTCGAAAGTAGAATCAGGTTTTATCAAAAAACCAGAGCCGACTTCAGTAACACCTTTTAAGTAATACTCCCCGGGAATAGCTATTTGAGCCTGGATGCCTTTTTTCATAATCAAAAGAATAGCTAAAAAATATATTTTTCTCACAACGCAACTTACGAAAAAGAAGGCCGTTCATCCCAAATTAACACGGTGCTTTGTAGAATTACAAGGTTAAAATATTCTATTCCGTATCTTCAGTACTATTAAAAAAATACCATAAAACATCATGAAACCCTGGCAAAATAAATTACCCAAAAAACTATGTTCCCTCTTGGTAGTACTTGCCTTTACCAGCAGTTTACAGGCTCAAAAATCTAAATCCGGCAATCCGGTATTCCCCGGATGGTATGCCGATCCGGAAGGAATAATCTTTAGAGGTCAGTACTGGATATATGCAACCTTTTCTGCTCCCTATGTCAGGCAGGTCTTTTTAGATGCATTCTCCTCCCCTGATCTTGTTACCTGGACCAAACATAGCAGAGTGGTGGATACTGCCAGTATCAAATGGGCGAAGCGTGCGATGTGGGCCCCTTCTATCATTGAAAAAAAAGGGAAATACTATTTGTTCTTTGGCGCCAACGATATACAAAATGACCAGGAGAAAGGAGGCATTGGCGTCTCAGTAGCCGACAAACCCAGCGGTCCTTTTAAAGACCATTTAGGTAAGCCACTTATTGACAAATTTCACAATGGTGCACAACCCATCGACCAGTTTGTTTTTAAAGATGCTAACGGCCAGCACTATTTAATATACGGTGGATGGCGGCATTGTAACATTGCCAAACTAAACGACGATTTCACCGGGTTTATTCCCTTTGAAGACGGAACTACGTTCAAAGAAATAACACCTGAAGGTTATGTGGAAGGGCCCTTCATGTTTATACGAAATGGCAAATATTATTTTATGTGGTCTGAAGGCGGATGGACAGGTCCTGATTACAGCGTCGCTTATGCCATAGCCGATTCGCCTTTCGGTCCTTTCAAGCGTGTGAACAAAATACTACAGCAGGATCCAAAGATCGCTACAGGTGCAGGGCACCATTCCGTGATACAGGTTCCCGGAATGGATCAATGGTATATTGTTTATCATCGCCGCCCGCTGACTGAAACAGACGGCAATTCGCGGGAAACCTGCATTGACAAAATGTATTTTGACGAGAATGGATTGATCAAACCTGTAGTTATAACAAAAGGGGGCGTAGATAAAAATGCTTTCAGGTAAAAATTGGATGAAATTTTTTGGGGCTTCCCCCGATCTTTAGAGGCACCGGCAAAAAAAGTAAACTAAGACTACAAAAGTTTATCTATGATCGTAAGGCAAGCTACCCTAAATGACCTTGATCAACTGTCCCAACTGTTTGGGCAATACAGGGTGTTTTACGGACAACCATTTGAGCCGGATGAATGCAGGAAATTTTTAGGCGAAAGGCTAAGCAAAGAAGAAAGCGTCATTTTTATTTCGCTGGATAACGAAGCATGTACAGGCTTCACGCAACTTTTTCCCTCTTTTTCTTCGGTTGGTATGAAAAAGATCTGGATACTCAATGATCTTTTTGTTGCTGCTGAACACCGGAAAAAAGGAATTGCACAGGATTTGATCAATCATGTAATTGAGTACAGCAGACTAACCGGCCGAAAGAAGGTGGTACTATCCACAGCTTACGATAATTATAGTGCGCAAAAATTGTATGAAAAACTCAGGTTTAACAGGGAGGATTTCTTCAACTATGAAATAGCTGTCTAAAATGGCGCGGAACCAGATGGCGTGACATTAGGTTATGTTGGTAAAAAAGTGATCGCTTTTGTGGGAATGGAAAGAGCGGATGCGGTAGCTCTGTATGATGTCACGAATCCATATTATCCAACTTTTATCAAACTGCTGCCGCCAGGCGATGCACCAGAAGGTCTTTTTTTCATCCCGGCTAAGGATAGCCCCAATAAAAAAAGTTTGCTGGTGGTAAGCAGTGAGAATGATGGAACGGTGAAAGTGTACGAGACGAATTAATCCATACTTAGTCATACTTTAAAAGCCGGGAAGTTTCCCGGCTTTTTCTATTCCAACTACAGGTTTTTAGAATTTTATTAAAAGACCGTAAAAAACTTATCTTCATTAAGAATTAACCATCGACTATGGAGCCTGTATTATCTATAAAAAATCTCACCAAGTTTTATGGCCCTATCCGTGCATTGAACGATGTTTCCTTTAACGTGCAGGAAGGAAGTGTATTTGGGATACTGGGGCCAAACGGAAGCGGAAAGACCACGATGCTGGGCATCGTCATGGATATCCTGAAAGCCAGTTCCGGAAATTATTTATGGAGAGGAAACCCGGGCTCGGCGCCAATGAGACAACAGATTGGAACATTGCTGGAAACTCCTAACTTCTATCATTACTTAAGTGGTGAAAAAAATCTCCGCATTGGCGCGGAAGTAAAACAAAAAGGCCGGGATGAAATAGAAAAGGTGTTGCACCTGGTCAATCTTTACCAGCGCAAAGATTCAAAGTTCAGCACTTATTCTTTGGGCATGAAGCAACGGCTTGCCATCGCGTCCACCTTGTTGGGCAATCCTGATATTTTAGTTTTTGATGAACCGACCAATGGACTTGATCCCGCAGGTATCGCTGAAATAAGACAACTGATCAGGGAATTGAACAGTCAGGGTAAGACCATCATCATGGCCAGCCATATACTGGATGAAGTGGAAAAAGTTTGTACCCATGTCGCTATTATCCAAAAAGGTGAATTAAAAGCTACCGGCAGTGTGCAGGAGATCCTTGATAGAAAAACGGTTGACGAAACCGTGTTTGAATTGGCGGCGGATGACATGGCTGCTTTACAGAACATTATTCAGCACATGAATGGTGTTTTAAAAACCAATTTGATTGACAATTACCTGCAAGCTGTATTTACCAATGGCGTTACAGCCACATCGGTCAACCAATTCTGTTTTGAAAAAGGAGTTGTCTTAAGCAAATTGAATGTCAAACGAAAATCACTGGAGTCAACTTTCCTTGAAATAACGGGAACGAAGAGTGAGCGTTGAGTTATAGGTTGATCAGTTAATTAGTTTACCAGTTAACACGAAATATCATCTCGCCATAGGCGAGGCTAACATAAAACAATACCATGTTCCATCTTTTGAAAATAGAATGGCTGAAAATAAAAAACTACCGGGCTTTCTGGGTTTTTGCTGTTCTCTATCTTGTCAGTATTTTTATTGTTACCTATATAAGCTGGTATGTTGAACAACGTACCAAAACTGAAATACCGGAAGCAGCCATGATACTGGGTGATTCGTTCGGGTTTCCTAAAGTATGGCAGACGGTGGGTTGGTTAAGTAGCTGGCTGTTATATTTTCCGGGAATGATCATCATCATGCTAATGGTAAATGAGTTTAATTTTAAAACCCACCGCCAGAATATTATCGATGGCTGGAGCCGTCAACAATTCATTGGCGTAAAGATCGCCATGGTGGTTATCTTTTCGTTGCTGATTACGTTGATCAATGTTATTACCTGCCTGATCTTTGGTTCCATTACCTACGGACATTTTTCCATGGATGGAACATCTTATATTCTTTATATTTTTATACAGGCACTTGCCTACCTCTTCTTTGCATTAATGCTGGCGGTACTGTTTCGCCGAAGCGGTCTCGCTATCATTATTTTCTTTTTGTATGGAATAATTTTTGAATGGCTGATCTCGGCATTGACCAACTTTCAATTTAAACTTTCACCTGCAGGCTATTTCTTACCCCTGCAGGCTTCGGATGTATTGATACCTATTCCCTTTGGTAAAAAAGTATTTTACCCGGATAGTCCTTCTACCAGTATTTTGATCATTGCGGTGTTGGCCTATATCACGGCGTATGTTTTCTTTGCGAGAAAGAAGTTTTTGATTGATGATTTGTAAAATTAAAAACAATAATCGTAATATTTTAACGACAAAGGATATCAAGGTCTCCCGTTTACAGGCTTTGCAAATTTTGATGAAATGGTTAATTTATATTGCCCATGTTCAATTATGGTGTGATAAAAATCAATAGTTTCCGGAAGTTGATTTTCCCAAAAAAATCTATCGATCTCTCTGAAAGCTTCTATTTTCTCCTGTGGAAACACTTCATTCATCTCTTCTGGAATATCAGTACTAACAGAAATACCTCTAGGAAATCTATAACCGAAAATAATTGATTTAATCGCTTGAGATTTAATATCCTTTAGACCATGTTTCCCAAATACACGCCATTCTAATTCTTTATCCGAATCTAAACTCTTCGAATATATAACATCTGAAACTTTCATCCTATCACTATATATTGGGGGGCATGCGACATAGTTAACTTTTCCCATTTCTTTAAAAAAATGAGGATCTTCTTCTGTTTCAAACTCAACAACAATACCCCTGTGTCCATCTGCGTACTGTGCCCACATGTGTAGATTATTTTTAGTTTCGCTAAGGCAAAAAATTCCATTACAATCTCTGGGGTTATGAAATCCGAATCTAATTATTTCTAGTTGATCACTTTCGCATTCAGAAAGTGAAAGTTCACAGGGGTCATTTAGCTGATTAAACCTTGCGAAATAAAATTTAAATGTCTTTAATGATTCAACTGTCCATTTTGTTGGAGAAAAATATTTATATAATCTCATGGCACTCATTTTTCCACAAATATTAAAAAATATTAGGGACTATACTGAAATAAATCGCTCATAATGCAGGTTCTATAAATTATGGAGTGAAGCGAAAACAGAAAATACTTCATTTTAATTATACGAAATTCAGCCCCGGCGATTACACCACTCACTGATCGTATAAATCTCGACAGGATATCCTAATTTCATCTTCAATTATCAACGGGCTTAAGTTAAAGACAGTCATAACACAGAATACCAGCCAGCAACTAACCCTGACTTGGCGAATAATCTGAAATTATGATCATGAACATCAAAATACTATTCCCCATTATTGCGACAGCTTTTTTCCTGCCTTCTTTCATTTATTGTCAAAACATAGAGAAAGTGTAAGAAAAATTGGCGATGGATCTTGCTTCTGTGGTGATCGGACCTTCGCCGATCACTTCTTTTCTGCAGGATTTGAATCCGGCGATCAGGGTGATCAATAGTATGTCCGTTGTTACCTCTTTCATGGTTGGCTTTTTTGTGCTTATTTTTTTATCAATTATTTTCAGAACACAAAACTAACTGTGTGTTCAGGCTTTGGCAGGCTCATTTATACAAACAAGCTTAGTTTTTTCTGCCAAAGCTTTATTGAAAGTCAACAAACTGTTGTTTTGAATAAGGGGAGACAAAAAAATGGGCGGGTGGCTGTTTGGTATAACAAAAGGGGCATTTTGTATGATATTCCCTTAATACCTGTAATAATTTAAGACTCTGCAAAAAGCTATTACTGACCCAGGAAACAAGAAGGACAATCTGATAACCTTTGAGATTTCTATTAGGCAAATTTACTATTGCCTTTTGACGTTTCGTATTTCTTCAAGACGGGCGATATCAAACATATCCTTTTCACGAGGTGATCGTAATTTCATGTCTTTCAACACTTCATATGGAACGATATTTAAAAAAATACCAGGTTGAACCTCCACGATATTTTTTCCCTTATCAGCAGCCTCAAATGAAATGGCGTGATGAACAAAAGTAAGTACGTCTACATTCGCGTCAGCTGAGCCAATAGTCCCGACAAAAGGTTTTGTAAAATCTTCATTATGCAATGGCGCTACTTCATTTTCCGAATACTGCATACATAACAAGGTATTAATAAACGCCTGCCTGTTTTGATTATCCGGGGCTACCCATACATCCATATCGGCTGTATGCCGGTTGTAGCCATAATAATTAACAGCATAACCACCGATAAGTAAATAACGAAGATTGTTTTTTCCGGCACAATCAAGAAAAAGTAAAAACTCGTTGTTCAGGATGTCCATTTGCGGATCTGTATTTTACGTGTAGTATCAAGCGGGGGATGTAACAATTTTGTGAATTGCTGCATTTGGTACAACTTCCTGAACCTCTCCAAAACAGTAGAATGAAGCATCAGCTGTTGATGATACTGTTCCTGCTCCCGCAATGATTTAAATATGCGTATGGATCTATCCATACTCAAAGTTAAAGAGAATTAGACAACAATGAAAGCTGGATAGTTTTGTCTTTTACTAATCAGGATGAAAATTCTTAACTGATCAGCAGAGCCGATAGGTGTCAGCTTACCGAACGATGGTAGTGTAATCCTTCATCAAAATTCTCCGATGCTTCGACAACTTTTGCTCAGCTAGCAATGGCAGCCCTAAAACAAAAAAAACCCCCGATGTAAGCACCGGGGGAACAACTAAAAACTCAGCCATTTGATTGGCTTCATTGGAACGCTCTTATCAATCACTTTACGTGTCATACTTCGACATCCAGATAGTTATCGGGACCGCATGACACGTAAAGGAATTCTATTTAATCGGGTTTTTTACCATCTAAGAATGTGTTGATGGTGCTGATATGCGCCTGGTTATTATCACCGGCCTTGACCTCGTAGTTGCTATAAAAACTTTCAATATGTGAATTGCTGTTGTACAATTCCATATTGCGGCGGATATAGGCCGGCACAGTTTCAAACTCATTATTCGGGTCGGCCGAATTGACATTAAATGACAAGTTGCGCAACTTGTGCAGTCTTTCGGCGGCCCTACGTCTTTGCTCGTCGGCTTCGTCCTGCAGTGCAGAATCCTCAACCTCTGTAGTAAATGGTGTATGAGCATGGTCGGCTAACGGCATATCCGCCGCTGGAATGTCTTTTTCTACCAGTTGCATTTGCATTTCAGGGATTGTATCCTCCGATTTTGCGGCAATCTCAGTAGAGACCGGTTTTTCGACAGAAGGCATTGAGGTATAGACCTCTGCTTTTGATTCTGCGTAGATATTGGATGGTCTGGCCAGCTGATAACCTCCCGACGCTGCAGGCATCGGGGCAGTACTATCTTTTTGTTCTTTTTTTGATTCGGTGGATAAGGGAGGAGTTTCGCGGAGGGATATGGAAGCGGCTTTGTAGCCCGAATATATGTCTTCCTTCTTTTCTTCCATTAACATTTTTCCAACAGCATTTTCACCTTCTTCCACCGTATTTTTTCCTGGTAACTTTTCTACTTTCTTTTCATCGGCTACGGCAGCAGCCAGTTGCCACAACACAATCGGTTCTTCTTCCTTAATATGCTCAGTATCCACCATATCGTTCATCATCGGCATCGGTGCATCCTGCATATTGAATTCATCTACCAGCTTAGGTGCCAATGGGTCCGGCTTCATTTCCTCCACTACGATTTTATCTTCCGCTATTGGCTGTACGGGTTTTACAACTTCTTCCGGCTGACCTAATACCATGACGATTTTCTCATCCTTCTTTACTTCTACTTTCTTTGCTTCCGGTTTATTGAAAGGATCACGATGCTGAAAGCCGGTTGCGATCAGCGTAATGCCCAGTTTATCACCTAATGCATTATCATAACCAAGTCCCAATATTACATCGGTGCCTTCTCCTGCCTGTGATACCAAATGGCTTTGAATCACTTCTACTTCGTCCATCGTGAATTCATGTTCACCTTCAGCCGAATTGATATTAATAAGTATCCATTTAGCGCCGCTGATATCATTGTCATTCAGCAACGGCGAATTCAATGCTTCTTCAATGGCTTTGTGTGCACGGTTCTCACCTGCCACAGCCGAGCTTCCTAAAATCGCGACACCGCCGTTGCGCATAACGGTACATACATCGGCAAAGTCAACATTGATCTGGCCGGTGCTGTTGATCACATCCGTGATACATTTTGCTGCGGTAGCTAATACATTGTCCGCTCTTTCAAAAGCAGCCCGCATTTTTAAGTTACCAAACTGGTGACGCAGTTTGTCATTACTGATCACCAGCAATGTATCCACATATCCTTTCAACGTTTTGATACCTTCGTCTGCCTGCAATTGTCTTTTCTTTCCTTCATAAGCGAATGGCGTAGTGACAATGCCGACAGTAAGGATACCGAGATCTTTGCAAATTTTTGCAATGATAGGAGCACCACCTGTTCCGGTACCACCACCCATTCCAGCAGTAATAAAGGCCATCTTGGTATTAACTTCCAAAATACCTTTCAGTTCTTCCAATGATTCTTCCGTTGCCTGGCGACCAATATCGGGATTAGCGCCTGCACCCAATCCCTGTGTAAGGTGTGGTCCGAGTTGCACACGATTTGGAATAGCACTATTGGCCAAAGCCTGTGCATCCGTATTACATATAATGAAGTTGACGCCTTCAATATCCTGGCTAAACATGTGGTTTACTGCATTGCCGCCGCCACCACCAACACCAATCACTTTGATGATGGATGATTTTTCTTTTGGCAGATCAAAATGTATCATAGTTGTTTGAATTTTAGAGCCCCACCAAACCTCCCCGAAGGGGAGGCTTTCGAAGACCCTGATTAATTGGGTTAGTATTCTTACTTTACAATTACTTAAAGAACTTATCAAATTACAGCCTCTACAAGTCCCCCTTCGGAGGATTTAGGGGGCCGTATCTTACAAATGCTTATCCTCTTCTTCTTTGAAAAGATCGATGATACCATCTTTGAACTTTCCCCAGAAGTTATTTAATCCTTTCCGCTGTTTTACTCTTTCAGGATTTACTTCTTCGATCTCAATTTTACTTTCTTCCTCTTCAATCGCCTTCTTCAATGTTTCCGGTACATCTACTTTTTTATACCCTTTTTCAAACTGCTTGCGGTTATGCTCATAATCATCGTATCCTTTCAATATAAGTCCAATGCAGGTTGAATAAGTTGGTTTTGCCAACTCTTCGATATGACCGGCAGCCAGGTGTTCATTTGGGAACCCGATTCTTGCCGGTAATCCTGTTGCATATTCAGTTAACTGGATCAAATGTTTTAATTGAGAACCTCCACCGGTTAATACCACACCGCCATTCAATGCTTTGTTATCCAAACCCACCTGTTTCAAATGGTAGGTAACAAAATCCATGATCTCACTCATTCTCGCCTGGATAATATTTGCAAGACTTTTTACACTAATTTCTTTGGCGGGCATACCACGCAACCCGGGAATAGTTATATAGGCATTGCTTTTTGCTTCATTGGCCAACGCACTACCGAACTGCACTTTCATTTGCTCCGCCTGTGTTTTCAATACACCCAACCCGGTTTTAATATCATTGGTAATATTTTCACCTGCAAAGGGTATAACAGCGGTATGTTTCAAAATACCTTCATAGAAAACAGCAAGGTCAGTCGTACCACCGCCAATATCAACGATAGCTACACCCGCTTCCAAATCTTCCTGGGCCATTACAGCAGAAGAAGAAGCCAAAGGTTGAAGTACTAAATCTTTTGTATGCAAGCCTGATTTTTCTACACTGCGATTAATATTACGTATCGCATTTTTATCTCCTGTGATGATATGGAAATTGGCGCCCACTTTCACCCCGCTATAACCGATCGGGTTGGGAATATTTTGAAAATTATCAACCGTAAATTCCTGTGGTATTACATCAATGATCTGGTCGCCGGCAGGTATATAGGTCTTATACTGATCGCTGACCAACTGATCGATCTCACGATGGGTGATCTCTTCTTCATTATCCTGGCGAACTATATCACCGCGGGTCTGCAGACTTTTAATATGATGTCCGGCTATACCCACATATACGTCTTTTATATCGAGGTTAGGATTGGAAGCAAAACAATTATCCAACGCCGTTCGAATCGCTTTGATCGTTTCATCTATATTTAATACCTGTCCGTGTTTTACACCGTTAGAATTGGCTTTTCCAAAACCGAGTATCTCCAGTTTACCGAACTCGTTCTTACGTCCGGCAATTACTGCGATCTTGGTTGTCCCAATGTCAAGACCTACAATAATGGGTTGTTCGTTGTTCATAAAATGTTGTTTTTAGTTGTTGTTTTTATCGAAAGAGCTTATATAATTTTTTTCCAGCGTTCTGTTCTTTGGTCATTGTCCCTTGCGTCGCACTCTTCATGGTTCTGTTCTCTGCTCATCATTTTCGAAGAGCCCGATATTATTAGTATCTCCGAAAAGCGTGGGCTGTGCCTTTGTGGCTTCCCCTATCGGTGGAAGTCGGAAGGGGGCCTCATCACAGCTTTTGGTGCCTTCCTGTTATCAGTTGGTTTTGGATTGTTACGGTCGTTTTCAGAGGGATTGGGATCAGGGTTATTAGAAACCGGTTTACCGGTATTTAAATCATTATTATCAGTTGACGCTCCTGTTACATTTTTTTCATTCATCGCATTTTCCATTTCTTCCGCTTCAGTTTCCATTTTTTTTATCTGTTGCAAAAGATTTTCTACACTTTTCCGGAGCTTTACTGAATCTACTTTTGGATTATCGCTTTTTCTTCCCACCACTTGTCCTGTATACCGGACATCAATGGACTTATATTTATCGAATCCTGTCCTGCTTAGTACCTGTTTATAAAAAATAAACAGGCGGTTAAATTTTTGTTCTATATTTTCTCCATTGCCCAGGTTGACAATATGATTACCGATCACCGGCACCATATCGAATTCCCAGGAACCATCCGCCTCTGACTGAGCCATATCTATCTGTGCTACCTGCGACGCCCAAAACGAATCACTATTTATAAACGATGCCGTTAGCTTAACATCATGCAGCAACAAGCTGTCTTTGTCCTTCCTGATCTTTTTTTCCGGGAAACCAGTAAATACTGGAACCTTTGCACTCCGCTTGTCCGACAACTGCATGGTTTGCTCCTCTTCATCTATATAAAAAGATTTACCAGCGGTTGTAAAAATTCTTGCTATCGGTTTCCTTTCTTTCACTGTCACATGCAATACATCTTTATTGTCGAAATAAAGCTGCGCGTCTTTTACCCATACATTTTCTTCCAGCAAATTTTCCATTTGCAGCAGGTTAAAAGACGATTTCTGCTGTCCTTTAATATTCCCTTTTGTTGCAGTTTTCATCAACCTTACAATATCTGATTTACCAAGAAACAAATCATCGCCTTGTCCACCTTTGATGGTAATGAAATAATCCTTACAGGTATTTTTCTTTTGTTTTCCCATCGCAGCTATCAGCAGGGTAAGCATACCTCCGCCGATCACCACCCACATGGCAACAAATAATATTTTTCGTATTGCTTTTTTTGTATTCACTTGCCGCTGTTCTTTTAATATTTTTCTATTAACATATCGCGCCGCCAGGTCCCAATTGAACTTCTCCTTTACTCCCTTTCAGGGGATTTAGGTTTCAGATTTTCCTTTATTCTCCCAACCAATACATCTATATCACCCGCTCCGGCAGTTATCAATATGTTGCCAAACTCTTTATCAATATTTTCTGCATAATAATTTTTTATCCAACTCATCACTTCTTCTTTCTCTTTTACACTCCCGGTTGCCTTGTTCATTTTATCCAGGATCATCTGACTGTTTACTCCTTCGATCGGCAATTCTCTTGCGGGGTAGATGGGCAACAGGATCACTTCATCGGCCATATCCAATACCTCAGCAAAGCCATCGGCGAAATCTCTTGTTCTGCTGTACAGGTGTGGTTGAAATATCACCGTACATTTCCTTTGCTTGAACAAGGTCTTCGCACCGTTGATCAATGCCTTCAGTTCTTCCGGGTGATGCGCATAATCATCAACATACACCACCTCTCCCCGGCCCTCTCCACTTCGTGTAGAGGG